>OMTC01000312.1 GCA_900313845.1 uncultured Prevotellaceae bacterium | reverse complement strand
AGGATGGGGACCAGAGAATTTATTCTTCCAGGCCGATGTAGAACAGGTTGCAGGAATCAACCTTCGTCAGTTCGTATGCTCCAGTAGGGAGGGAAATCGTGATAGGCGTTCCAACGCTTCCTGTGTGTTTCGTTCCATTCACATTGATGCTGATTTTTGAATCGTTAGGACCGAAGTAGAGCTTGAGAGTGAAGTCTTTACTTGTTTCGAACTTGACACTGGTGGATTGCTCCATCTTGAGGCATGTATCGTAGGTGACACCGTTCACAGTAACAGAACCCTTCGAGTTGGAACCATTACCAGTGACGTCGAAGGCAGCATTGGATGGATTGCCGCTCTTGTCGAAGACACAATAAGTAGGGGCGGAAATCACACCCTCAACGCTTGGATTATCGGGATTGTCTGGGTTGTCAGGATTATCAGGATTTTCACCACCTCCACCGATTTCGTCTTGTCCGAAGATGCCGACGAGAGAAGACTTGTAGGAATCGATTTTCTGTGCCAATTCAGGAATCACTTCGTAGTTTGTGTCTTCCGACTTGCTGAAGGTGAAAGAGAAATCGCCGTGATTGAGACGTCCTGCACCAAAGTAGCTTGTCACTTGCGATGGCACATCAAGGGTAGCATCAGGTGTGTAGTCGTACATGACAGATGCATTGGTGTCGAAATTGTCGTAGTGATAGCCACCAACGAGCGATACGACATTGGCAGGTACCTGCTCGTCGCGGGTGGAAGCCTGATAGAAGTCGAAGCTCTTGTTGTTGGAAGCGTAGGTGATAGGAGTGTAGTTGCTGCTGGAGCCTTTTTCCGTGAAAAGACTACCGTACTCCTTAATCATACCGCCATCTTCACCCGAGAACGTGCCACTTCCCTTGGCATCTGTGCCTTGAAGAGAAATCATGATTGGATCCTTCGTAGCACGGAAGTAGTTGTTTTCGGAGAACACACTGGAACCCATCGTGGCTCCAATGCCATATTTCGAGCAACCATCGTAGTAGTTGTTCCAAATGTGAACACTCATGGAGCGAACACGAGCATGGCGCGAGTCGCTGTGGTCGAACCAGTTATGGTGATAGGTGATGTAGTTAGGACCGCTTTCGTCCTTCATGCCGCACAGGGACGACTTTCCTGTGTCCCAGAAGTGGCAGTTGTCGATGGTGACAAATTTGGAATTAGACTTCACGTCGATAGAGCCGTCGCCCTTTGCATGGTCGCCACTGCCTTGCTTTCCATAGAACACATCGATGTGGTGAATCCAGATGTTTGAGTTATCGGTGTCGAGCGAGATGCCATCGTCCATGCAGCGCATGATACCCAAGTTGCGGAATTCCACGCTCTTGCAGTTTCGTACCAAGAAACCGAATCCCTTGATGGTTGCATCCTCGCCGATACCCTCAATGGTGATGTTCAATTCGCTGTCAGCTTTTCTTCCTTTCACCTGAATGCCTTCCGCAGAACTTTCGAATGGGTCGGTGTCGCCATTGTTGATGGTACCGATAACACGAACAGCAAGCGGAACAGTCACATTGCCTTTCTCATAAGCAGCGAGGATAGCTTGAATGCCTTTGAAGGTGCCGCTGTTGAGCTTGGCAGTCACAGTTTTGGCATTGGCTTTTGTGACATACACCACCACGGCATTCTGCTTGAGCGAACCATCGTCGTTGTAGGCTCCTACGCCCGTGTAGTTCTTGTGGGCAAAGCCTATGCGCTGGTAGTTCTTCACGACGATAGCCGTTGCCTCGTTAGCTTGCGCTGTGAGTTCTTGGTTCTCTACGACAGGCACAACTTTCAAGGCGTAGTTGGTGGCTGCTACCAGTCCGACAGCATCAGCGCGTCCGTAGGTACCGTAGTTTCTGACGAGCTCTGCATCCAACTTCGTCCAGTTGGTATAGCTTCCACCTTTTATATATACAGCATAGTTGCTCACACCTTCCTGCACCTGCCATTCCACGTAGGCAGATTCCAACCAACCCTTCGCCTTGTTGATAAATACCTTGCCTTCAGCATTGGTGAATTCTGCATCCTCGCCCTGTTCCGATTTCTTGGCAAAAGAGATGTGGCTGACACTACCCTTGTAGAAGTCGTTGATGCTGGCGTTGAAAGGTTTCACGGTGACGTTTTCACCTTCAATGTCGATGCTTTGAAGCGCAGCGGTGTTGTAGTATTTCACGTCGCCGTTCTTCAGAGAAAGGTATGCTTGGTTCACACCCAAATTCATAGGAACAGCATTGACGCTAACATCCGTGTCAGGGTCTTCTGGGGTATCACCGCCTCCATCTTCGCTCACTGCGATGCTATAGACATAGAGTCCACCCGAGGAGGAGAGGGTGATGTCGCCATCCTCTGTGACAGTTCCCACATCGGTCACTTGCTCAAGGGATGTTTCGTTGAACAAACCCGATACAGGGGTGATGTTCTGCACGTTGATGCCACGAGCCGTTGAACCGCTCGATGATTTGCACACCACGGTGACGGTCTGTCCTGCTTTCAGGTTGGCGATGCGAACATCCACTTTTCCGTTCAGGTTCAGACAGCCTTTCTTGCCGTCGATGCGAACCACACCATCGGCTGGTGTCTTGCCCGATGCAATGGCGGGAGCCGTGAAGTAGAGTCCCTGCGTGAAGCTCCATGTGCTGCCGTTGGCAGAGAGTTGCTCGTTGTTCAGAGCTTGCTGATAGCTGTATCGATTGTTGGTTTCATCCAAGTACCAGAGCGTGTTGTCGTTCGCCAACTGTGCGAAGGCATCGCTACTTCCCACTTGTGCGAAATCCCAAGTTTGTGCCTGTGCACTGAGTGCCACAAGCGACAGTAATGCTATGAGTATATGATTCCGTTTCATGATGGTTCTATCTATTTGGTTTTCTGTTTTCTGAAATTTAACAAATTGAGAGCCTGCCTTCAGGATGTATGTTCCCGCAGGGAGCTGCGATACTTGAAGTGTGGTAGTTCCGCCAGTGCTTTGGGCAGACATCATGCGCTGTCCGTTTGCGTTGAAGATAGTGAGATGCGTTCCTCCCTGCAAATTTCCGATGGTGAGTTGCCCGTTCACAACTCCGTGGAAGGTGAACGCATTGCTTTGAAGAGAACTGATGCTTTCAGCGTCCGACGGACTGAAGGCGATAGACACATCGTCCATGTCGGCTGTTTGGGTAAGCCCGTCGCTGAAATGCAGCACCACTTGGTCCTTGTCGAATGTGATTTGTACGACTGTCTTCTCTACTGTCTGTCCATTCACAGTAACTGTCTGCTGCGTCTGCGCCACAGCATTCGTTCCGAGGCCTATCAGCAACAGAAGACAGAGAAGGAGGCGTTTTTCCATTTCAAAAACAGTTTTCATATTGATAGTTTATGTAGTTAATGGTTGAATCGTTGCAAATTTAATGTAAAAAAACGAGAAAATCCCCTTTTCCTCTTGATAATTTACTAAAACACACCACGACTTATTCGCTGCACCGTCACGACTCATTCGCTGCACCATCACGACTCATTCGCTGCACCATCACGACTCATTCGCTGCACCATCACGACTTTTACGCTGCACCGTCACAACTATGGTGATGCTACTTTTTTGTATTTCAACAACTTAGATATATTGCCAGATTTCTTTTGGAGAATCGATGATGGGAACGGAGAAGGACTGGAGAAAAGACTTATCGCGGAAACCCCAAGACACTGCAATGCAAGGGATATGGGCGTTCTGGGCAGTTTCTATATCTACTTCGCTATCGCCTATGTAGATACATGAATCGGGAGAAACTTCCAGTTGTTCCATCGCCTTCAGCACCATGTCGGGATTCGGCTTCCTTCGGATATTGGGTTGCTGCTCTCCGATGGCAAGGTCGATAAGGGTTGGGAAGAAATGCTGATGGAGCTCCTGCACCGCTGCATGGGGTTTGTTGCTTACGATGGCGGTTTTCAGTCCGAGAGCTTTGCACTGCTGAAGGAGAGGGATGATGCCTTCGTAGGGATGCGTCTGGTCGAGGCTATGCAGAAGATAGTGTTGACGGAAAGTGGAGAGGACTTGCTCTTCCAATGTCTTGTCGCTATCTTCGGGTAGGGACTTGTGGATGAGTACCTTTGCACCGTTGCCGAGGAACTGGCGCACTTCGGTTCTGCTTCGTAGAGGTAAAGAAAAAGAGGCAAGCGCATGATTTACGCTTGCCCATAAGTCGTCGAGGGTATCAAGGAGGGTACCATCGAGGTCGAAGATAAGGGAGGGAAGCCCCCCTCCAGCTCCCCCGAGGGGGAGGGAAGAAAGTGAAGAGTGAGAAGTGAAAAGTGAAGAGTGAGAAGTGAAAAGTGAAGAGTTGCCGTCCGGATGGCATTTTTCATTTTTCATTCTACATTCTTCATTTTTCTCCTCCCATCGGGGAGGTTTGGAGAGGGCTTTCTTCATTTCTTCTTTCCTTTCACTTTCAGCGGTGCTGGTCCGTCGAGGGTAGGAATGACAGGGATGATGGTGCCATCCTTGGCGAAGGTGAGTTTGTCGATGCAGACTTCACGATGGGTGCCAGGACTCATGGAACGCTCGATGTAGTTCTTGTTGATGCGGTGATAGACGATGTACCACTCGTCCTTGCCTGGAATCTGAAGGATGGAGTTGTGGGCAGTGCCGTAGATTTTGTTTTCTGGCACTTGCTGAAGGATGATAGGCTCCTTTGCCACTTCGATTGGTCCGAGTGGAGATTTAGAGGTTCCGTAGCAAACGTGGTAGTTAGGACTGCCAGTGTCATCTACCGACCAAAGGAAATAGTATGTTCCCTTGCGATAGAACACGTATGGAGCCTCACGATAAGCGTAAGTTTGGAGTGTACCGCCCTTTGGTGTGAGCACTACGGTAGTGCCTGGCTTGAGGCTCGTCATGTCGACATTCAGTTCTGCTCCTGCCATGTAACCGTTGCCCCAATAGATGTAGTGCTTGCCCGACTTAGGGTCTGTGAATACATCCACATCGATTTGCTGTCCTCCACGCACACCTTCAGGAAGGTCGCTGATGATTGGTTTGCCGAAATCTACAAATGGACCCACAGGATTGTCGGCAATAGCAACGCCGATTTCCTTGCGTCTGCCTGCATCGGCACTGAAATAGAAGTAGTATTTGTAGGAACCGTTCTTCTGCTTCACTTCCTCAATGGCTGGCGCCCAAGCATTGCCTCGTGCCCATGCCACTTGGTCGCTCTTCACGTCGAGCATGGTGCCTTCGTCCTTCCAGTTGATGAGGTCGGAGGAGGAGAATACGTTGAACTTATATCCACCCCAGCCAGGATAGCCGTCGGTGGTAGAGTAGATGTAGTATTTCTTGGTTAGGTGGGAATAGAGCACCTCTGGGTCTGCATGGAAACCTGGGAGGATAGGCTGCTTGTAATTGCCATATTCCTTGAGCAAACGGTCTTTCTCTGCCTGAGTGATAGGGATGATGGTGCCGTGACGAGGGGTGAACATGCCTTCCGTCTTGGTGTTCTGCACCACTTGGAAAGTCTTGAGGTCGGGGCTCTTGCAGAACTGATAGTGTCCGTTGCCGTAGCAGTCGTACATGACAATCCATGAGCTTCCGTCGATGGTTTGGCAAACGCCTACGCCTTCCACTGCTTCATTCGTTTGGTCCACATGTCCATCAATCTTGGTCCACTGACTTCCATTGCGCTGTCCTCGCTCGGCAGTGAGTTGCTTGGCTGTTGCTTGGTAGATGCCTCGACCCGATTCACTCTTATAGAAAAGGTGGTAGAGCTGGTCGGCAGGATTGAAGACGATGTCGCCGTCGATGGTGGCAGCACCATTATCGAAGAGGTACTGTGGCTCACCGATGAGGTCGGTGAAGTCGTCGTTCACGTAGGAATAGTATATGCGGTCGAAGGATTTAGGGTCGTCTGTGCGGAGGGAGTAGAACACCATGTAGCGCTTAGCCTGATGGTCGTAGATGGTTTCAGGAGCCCACACTCGGATGACATTGCGCCAAGTCTTTGGGTACTTGGTAGGGAAATGGACGGTGGAGTGGGTCCAATGGATGAGGTCGGTTGATTTCATGAGGACCATGCCACGATTGGAACTCCATCCGAGGCTGGATTTCATATCTGTCACCACCATGTAGAAGGTCTTTCCGTCTTCTCCACGAAGGATATGAGGGTCGCGCACGCAGCCAGTGAGGGCAATGGTGTCGCTCTTGATGACGGGAGCACCATAGTTGAGAGGAGTGTAGTTGTAGCCATCGTCGCTGAGAGCGTAGCAGATTTGCTCTTGCTCAGGAGCGTTGCCTGTGAAGTAGGTGAAGAGATAGGCTACTTTTGGCTCTGTGTTTTGAGCATGGGTTGGCAGAGCGAAAGAGGCTGCCAAGAGGGTTGTGAGAATGAGTTGATGTTTCATGTTAGTATGGGAGTTAGTTTTTTTGATTCTTAAGAAGTAATAACTAAGAAATGAATAGTTATTTTATGTCAGTGTTTTTAGTTTTGTGGAGGTCG
>OMTC01000420.1 GCA_900313845.1 uncultured Prevotellaceae bacterium | reverse complement strand
AAACGAGCTCGAGAAACTCTTCTGCGACATCTTCCAGAAGATTCTCTCCATGGACCAAGTGGGTGCAACGGACAACTTCTTCGACCTCGGAGGTACCTCGCTCATGGCAACCCGTCTGATTATTGAAGCTGACCAAGCAGGGCATCACGTGGCTTATGGCGACATCTTCGACCATTCCACTCCGCGCCAACTCGCTCATTTCTTGAATGGAGAAACCGTTTCAACGAAGGAAACTCAGAAAGGTCCGTTGGCAAACGACCAGACCATCACCCACTACGACTACACCTCCATCCATACGCTGTTGAAGGGCAACACACTCAGGGCGTTCAAGGAAGGAGAGATGCAGACCATGCACCATGTACTGCTCACGGGAGCCACTGGCTTCCTCGGCATTCATGTGCTCTACGAACTCATTCAGTCGGATGTGGAAACCATCTACTGCCTCGTGCGTGGCAAGACCGAATCCGATGCCAAGGAGCGACTGAAGACTCTCTTGTACTATTACTTCGAGTCAAACTTCCAAGAGCTCTTCGATAGCGGACGACTCGTCGTCATTGCTGGCGATGTCACTCAGGACCTCAGTGCTGTGGTTAGTGGTACTGCCACCACCATCGATACCGTCTTCAACTGCGCAGCCATTGTTAAGCACTTCTCCAAGGGCACAGAAATCGAGGATGTGAACATTGGTGGTGCAATGGAATGTGTGAAACTGTGCTTGTCCATCGGTGCACGTCTTGTTCATGTCTCTACTTATAGTACTGCAGGATTTAACATCGGACAGTTCGACCCCGACACTGTTTTCGACGAGCAGAAGCTCTACTTCGGGCAGTACATGGACAACGCCTATATCAACTCCAAGTTCATCTCCGAGCGTATCGTGCTTCAGGCTGTTGCCACTCACGGACTCTCTGCAAAGGTGGTTCGTGTGGGTAATCTCGCTCCTCGCTCTACCGATGGCGAATTCCAAATCAATTTCCAGACCAACAGCGCGATGGGACGTGTGAGAGCTTTCAAGATTTTGGGAGGCTACACCTACGAGGAATGTGAACAACCAATGGAATTCTCACCAATCAACGAAGTGGCACGCGCCATCGTCCTGCTTAGTAGAACTCCAAAGGCTTGTTGCCTCTTCCACCCATTCAACAACCACTCCGTCCTCTTCGACGATGTGATGAACGAGCTGAAAGTCATTGGCGAACCACCTCGCTTGATGGAGGAAGAAGAATTTGTGCAGCAACTCAACGAGGCAAAGAACGACCCACAAAAGGCACCTCTCCTCACGGGTCTCCTTGCTTATGAGGACATGTCTCACGGACAGCGAGCCACCTTTGTGCCTACTATCAACCACTACACCACAGCCGTTCTTCTCCGACTTGGTTTCCGTTGGTCACCAACCTCTTGGAACTATGTGGACAGCTTCCTCGTTGCTATCTCACGACTTGGATTCTTTAATTAATAAAGAACTAAAGTTTCACAAGTGATTATTTTAACCACAGATTTCACAGATTAAACGGATTTTGCTGCCTCCTCGGCGGGATTTCTGAAAAGATTACACAAATTATTCAAAGCCCTGCAGGTTTTTCTCATCTGTTAAATCAGAAAAAATCTGTGTAATGGCAAATCCATTTACAAGAAAAAATCTGTAAAATCTGAGTAATCTGTGGTGAAAGAAAAACTTGCGGAACTTGAGTAATTAAGAATAACTGTTTTCATCGCAAAGATGCAGAGGTACTGAGTTTTAAGAACTTACTTGAGAAAGCCATTCAGATGCTTTTATTCATTTTCAGTTCAAAACTCCGTTCCTCTGTATCTTTGTGTTGTTATTGGTGGGTTCATCCAAATCTCTGCCTCTTGTAAAGATTCGATAAAGGTGGGTTCTATAAATTATGTCGAGTTGATTTTTGAATTGATTTGATTGGATTTTTGTCAGTTTTTGAGGGCGCATAGCGAGCTGCATAGCGAGCTATGTAACCGAGAAAAGTGGCAAAAAGACTTCAAATCAAACAAAAAGCAACCGAAACGAAATCTCATATTTTTGTAAGAAATCATAAACAGAATTTTTAGAACACACCTAAAATATTTCCTTTTCTTTGTTGCTTATTTCACTATTTTTCTATATGTTTGCAGAGTGAAGTTCATCAACAAGATAATCAGAACCCTGCGCCCTTTGCTGCAAGACTACTTGCCTGAAGCAAAGAAAACAGAAGCCGCACCGAAGGTGGAGGAGGCTCCTGAGGAGAATGTTGTGCCCGAGTCGAAGAAGAATTACGAAGTGCTGGAGGATGTGTTGAGGCATTTCTCTTGCCAGTTCGAAAAGGAAGAAAGCGATAACTTCTTGATTTACACCTTCGATTTTCAGGGAGGACATTTCCGTGTGCCAGTGGCAAAGAGTGGACTTCCCGCAGCTCCCATCGAATTTCCATACGTGCATAGCGAAACGTCCGAGGGGTTGAATGCGTTGCGAGTGGTGTGCAATGAATTCAACTACACCAGCACCGTTTCCAAATATATCTACACCTTCGATGAGAAGCTGGATGAATTTGCAGTGCATATCTTCACGCCCATCACCCTCTTCGATGGAAATCAAGCCTTCTACGATTATTTCGAGGCAGTGATGAACAGCCAGTTCACGCTTCGTCGTGATTTCACCGAACGGGTGGAGGAGATGAAGCGAAAGCAACAGAGTTCAGATGCCGACATGGATGAGATGTACCTCCGTCGCATCAATTATCTCATCTACGAACAGGAAATCACCCATCAGTCCGAGTCTTTCCAAATCCGTCGAACCCTCGGTGCGTCGTTCCGTTTGGATGATGTGCTCACACTCTGCTTCGGTCTGCACGACATTGATTATGTCTATCTCAAGATTGTGCGTGACGAACAAGTGAAGTTGGAATTCGATGTGCCTACCATCCGTGATTGGGACATCAAGGCAAATCCTGCCGACGTGAACTATTACGTGTATTTCAACGACCCTAACGGAAACAAGAGTCAGCTTCGTCAGGCACAGATTCACCTTGCCACCGAATACGACGACGATGTAGCAACCTATATCCGTGTCACTGCAGTCCTCTTCCCTCCTGCCTTCAATCCGAATGGAGTGGTGTTGTCGGGACGTTCCGCATTGGCAGACCTCACTTTCATCATTGCCGTCGATAAAGTCGATGAGCAGAAGTATCGCAAGGAGTATGATTTCATCTGGAAGGATGCCCTTGATAAGGCGCAAAACGACAAGTACGATGAAATGACCAAGGAACAGGCATTTCTTGCCAATGCCGCTGTGCCTGATGTGGGCTATTACATCTATCGAGGTCGCAGACTCTTTGCCGATAAGCGTTACTATGAGGCAATCGACTACCTCTCGAACGTGTTCTATTACATGAACGACAACTATATCGACCTCTCCACGAAGCAAAAAGAAGCATTCAATGAACTCTGTTTCATCCTCGGCTTCTGCTACATGGAGTTACATTTCTTCACCGACGCTTATTTCTATCTCAAGATTGTCAGCGACGAGAATAATGCACAGTTCACGAAGGAATACGTCAATTGCCTTGTCAATAGCCACGATTTCCGAGCACACGATGTGGTGAATCGTTGGCTGATGTACGTGAACGACCACATTGAGCAAGCCGAAAACATGGAGGAAGATGTGAATCCCGCCTTGCTCGACCTCAAGAACTTCCTCCGTCGTCGCAAAGTCTATCTTTACATCAACGAGGAGCGTTATCTCCGTGCCGAGCGCATCTGTCACGAAATGCTGGAGGAAAAGGAAAACGAAAACTTCGCCATCGACGAACTCGCCTATATCCAGCAAATCCGCCGCGCTCGAGGCGAAGAGTCCCCTTCTATCCACGACGAGTCCGGCAACTTCGTTGATGATTTACCATTCTAACTTTACTTCAGCTATAAATTTTAGAGGCTTTATCGAATCGCATGTGTGGTTTTTCTGAAGCACATGCGTGGATTTTCTTATGCTCATGTGTGTATTCTCTAAAGCGCTTTAGGGGATCATTTGAAGCAAATTTGTGGACTTACTGAAGCGTTCCTTTGGATTTAACTAGTTGCCGAAG
>OMTC01000388.1 GCA_900313845.1 uncultured Prevotellaceae bacterium | reverse complement strand
CCAGCTTTATCAAGCGCTCGGCTACAGTCGGGAACGTTTGGAAAGCCAACTCTATCGCGAAAATATCATCGTACCACTCTTTGCCATTGGTGTAGGTGCCGTGGCTGCGGTGATTAGTGTTATCGACCGCCTTTCGAATGCCAGTCTCAGCGTATGGGCAACAGTCATTTTCTTCACCTTCCTCTTCGTTGCCTTGGTGCTCTGGCAGG
Organism: uncultured Prevotellaceae bacterium; assembly: GCA_900313845.1. Taxonomy (GTDB): domain Bacteria; phylum Bacteroidota; class Bacteroidia; order Bacteroidales; family Bacteroidaceae; genus UBA3839. Next base: position 2,897 of record OMTC01000388.1, on the reverse strand, counting down.
TAAAAATAGAAGTAAAAAGAATGGTAGCGAATTGAAACATAATTATTTTTCATAAACATTTAAAATCTTCCAACTTATGAACACATCAATCAAATTCATGGCACTGTGTGCACTCATGACACTCAGTTGCACGAGAGGACAGACTCAGAGTTTCAAGCCAGAACCATCCATGCATTTCGATGGCTTCCGCGGACCTAATCGCGATGGTAATTTTTCCGATGAGAAAGGACTGCTGAAGCAATGGCCTGAGGCAGGTCCACAGTTGCTTTGGGAAACCGAAGCCATTGGAAAAGGCTATTCCAGCCCTGTCGTTGTAGGTGACCGTCTCTATGTCACGGGTATGAGCGAAGACCAATCGCAGGAAGTGCTTCACGCTTTCTCGCTTGACGGCAAGCTTATCTACTCCACCCCTTACGGAAAACCTTTCAAGGGCTCTTATCCTGAAACACGCACCACACCAACCATCAACAACGGTAAGGCATACGTCATCAGTGGCATGGGCGACGTGCAAGATTGTGTGGAACATCGACGGACTCAACACCTATGCCAGCACCACAGGAAACTGGGGAACCGCTGAGTGTCCGCTCGTTTTCGACAACAAAGTCATTTATAGTCCTGGTGGCAATCAAACCACAGTTGTTGCGCTCAACAAAGACACGGGTAAGGAAATCTGGAAAAGTCCATCCATCAATGACAAGCGCAACTACACTCAGCCTGCCCTCATCAGCTACAAGGGCAAAAAGCAGATTGTAGGTGGTTCCTGCAATTACTACTACGGTATCAACCCTGAAACGGGTGAATTAGAATGGAAATTCGGTGGATGGGCACCAGCCAACAGCCGTTTTGAGAACATCGCTCCAAACGGACCTGTCTATAACAACGGACAAATCCTCTTTGCTCAGGGCTATGGCATCAACACCACCACCCTCAAACTTGCCGACGACCTCAAGAGTGTGTCTCTTGCATGGAACAACAAAGACCTCAGCACTCATCATGGTGGTTACGTTCTCATCGATGGTGTCGTTTATGGTTCCAACTGGATCAACAATTCCAATGGTAACTGGGTGGCTATCGACTGGGCAACAGGCAAAACCCTCTACAGCGATGCTTGGAGTGGTGGCAAGGGAAAAGGTTCCACGGTCTGTGCCGATGGTATGCTTTATTGCTACGATGAGCGTCGTGGATTCGTAGGATTGGCTCGTCCAAACAAGGAGCACTTCGACGTGGTAAGTGAATTCCGCATCACCAAGGGTTCTGGTCCACACTGGGCTCACCTCGTCATCCATAATGGTGTGCTCTATGTACGCCACGGCGAATACCTCGCTGCTTTCAAGATAAAGTGAAAAGTGAAGAGTGAAAAGTGAAAAATGCCATCCGGATGGCATCGCTTCACTCTTCACTTTTCACTTCTCATTCTACTCCCCTCTCCCTTTGGAGAGGGGCTGGGGGTGAGGCTTCCACTTTTCACTTTTCACTCTTCACTTTTTCACCGGCGCTTGCGCCTTGAAACATGGAACCTGAAACGGCACAAAGTGCCCTGAAACTTACACTTATGTTTTTCTACGATAGAACTCTAACACCACAGGAAGCGAAGGAAGTCGATGCTAAGTTGGCACGATTTGCCAAAGCAATGTCGCACCCCACACGCATTGCCATCCTTCGCTTCTTGGCACAAAAGAAATGTTGTTATTTCGGTGCCATCCATGAGGAGCTGCCTATTGCCAAGGCAACTGTCTCCCAGCATCTCAAGGAACTGCGAGAGGCAGGGCTTATCCAAGGAGAGATTGACCCACCCAAGGTGAAATACTGCATCAATCGCGGTAATTGGGCAATTGCTCAGCGCATGTTCGCCCATTTCTTTGCCGATTTGGTACCCAAGGAAGACGAGCCCGTTTGTTGTTTGCCGAACAAATAACTTAGGCACTTTTTCCTCATCATTTCCTTTCTTTTCGTCTTCCACAATCATTCGTTCTTCATCAAGATTGATTTTTATAACTTTGTAGGATGCAGAGAGCCTCTAAGGCATCTGTCCTTCTATTTCTAATCTTATAAACTATCAGTCTCTTGATGAAAGAATTTCTTGGTGAGTCGTTAGGCACATTCATTCTTACGCTTTTCGGTTGCGGTTCCGTAGCCGTAGCCATTTTGTTTGGCGAATACGTCAGCATCTTCCAAATTGCCATCGTGTGGGGATTGGGCATTACCCTTGCCATCTACCTCACACGTTTTCTTTGTGGAGCCCATCTCAATCCTGCCGTCAGCATCGCCATGGTGCTTTCCCGCAGAATGAAGGTGGGCAAATTGCCTGTCTATATCGTGGCGCAGTTCGTGGGAGCCATCTTGGCAGGCTTCGCACTTTATCTTTTGTTCAACCCCTCCATCATGCACTACGAGGCTTTGCACTCCATCGTGCGTGGCACACCTGCCTCCGTCGATACAGCCCGCATGTTCGGGGAGTTCTACCCTAATCCTGGGGATGCTACCGTGTCGGTCGTTTCCATGCCTTTGGCAATTGCTGCCGAAGCCTTCGGCACCTTCCTCATGGTTCTTTTTATCTTTGCGCTCACTGAAGATGCCAACGTAGGCAAGCCCGACAGTTCCATCCAACCCCTCTTCATCGGTCTCACTGTGTCGATGTGCATTTGTCTCATCGCCCCTCTCACGCAAGCAGGATTCAATCCCGCTCGTGATTTCGGTCCTCGCCTCGTAGCTTGGCTGATGGGATGGGGTAGTGCCGCCATGCCCGACACCTCCTTCGGTGCCTTCTGGGTCTATATCTTCGGTCCCATCCTCGGTGCCTCCCTCGCCGCCTTCTTCTATGTCTATATTGTAGAACCTTTGGAAATCAGAGCTAAAAAGTAAAAGCCCCCTCCCAGCCTCCCCGAGGGGAGGAGTGA
>OMTC01000310.1 GCA_900313845.1 uncultured Prevotellaceae bacterium | reverse complement strand
AAGAAATTAGAATAATTAGAATAATTACTCCAAAAATTTGGTGTTGTTTAAAACAAAAATTACATAATATTTCTGACAAAATTATTCTAATTATTTTAATTTCTTTCCTAATCTATGACGATTGGCTAACGCCGAGCTAAAGGTTCTTCATTTAGAACACGTAGCCGATGCTGACGATGAGGGTGACTTTGTCGCCAAAATTGGAATCTGCTATTGTCACGGTGATGGGTCCGATGAATGAGTCGTAGGCATAGTTGATGGCTCCGCCCCAAAGTGGATCATCGAACATCTCGTTGAATTCCTCACCCCAAGCTGCGGCATTTCCGATAAGGCTGACATAGTGCCTTTTGCCTATCCGATAACGTGTCTCAAACATGGCTGAACCGAAGAGCCGGTCGTACCATTCTATATCTCCAATGCCATAGAACGGAATCTGATGATCCACATAGAGTCCTGGCCAAGGTCCACCCACTACGTTGAAGATGCCATAGACATGGGAGCTTCTGTTGAGCATACGGGAATAGACGGAAGGAATGAAACAGAGTCGGTCGTTGGCTGAAGCATAAACCTTGGCGGATGCGTAGGCTGCAAGGACATTTCTCTTGCCGTCGGTCGTGAGGCTTTTGCCATGATACCAGTTTCCCTTGAGGAGAATATCAACTCCCTTCCGTGGGAAATATCTTCTGTGGGTGGTTTGGATACCGAGCGTGACAAATGCCTCGAGATAGTTGACTTTGCCATTCAACTTGTCTGTGAAGTCTGTTTGTATGAAATCGTTGACGAGTGGTTTGCCAAAACTATAGAAGTGGTATTTGAATCCTCCTCCCCAGAATGCCCATCGCCAATCCTTGAGGAGTGCAATCCTGAAGATGTGGTTGTCGAAATCTACATTGGCTGCTTTGCGGTTGTCCTCCCTGAACTTGAAGTCGTAGGAGCCGTATTCATAATTGAGATTGAGGAAGGTGGATTTAGCTATGAGTGCTGATGCTCCGAGACTGCCTACGAATCGCTTTCCCAGACGAAGGGAAAGTCCCAATTGCACAGGAATCTTTGTGTTGAAGGTCTTGTATCCTTCGAAAAGCAGACTTGCCAACTCGTAGGAATTGTAGTTTGCTTTCAGTCCGATTTTATCGGGTGGTATTTGCTGAGCTTCATACACAAAGGTTGCAGGTTGCTCGGAAATAGGTTTGAGTTGTGTTTCAAAATATTGCTTGCGCTGAGCAAGATATTCCTCGTTGCCTCCGAGCTGATTGCCTAATGCCGTGAGTTTATCCATCACGGAAACGGCTGCATCCTTACCTCGACTCAGTATCTTTTCGATGGCGGAATGGCTAAAGCTGGCTGCGCTGTAGCCTTCTATGTCAACATCCACATAGATGTCCGTGTCATCCATGTTTTTCCTTAGCTTCTTCTCTCCCATCGTGAATGTGAGGCGATTGATGATGTCCATGACGGAACTGATTTCGTTATCGCCCTTTTCAATCACGCTCGATCCGATGACGATGTCGGCACCCAGTTCCCGAGCCACATCCACAGGGAAGTTGTTGAGCACACCACCATCGACGAGTAGCATGCTATCCTTTTTCACTGGCTTGAACACGGCTGGAATGGACATGGAGGAACGCATAGCGAGGTCGAGATTGCCATGCGTGAAAACTTGCTCTTTGTTGGCTTTCATATCCACGGCTACGCAAGCAAAAGGAAGTGGCAAATCGCTGAGGAAGTTGATGCTGTCGGGATATGCCTGCGTGAAGCGATGGAACATCTTCATCACATTCTTTCCTTCTATCAGTCCTGCATTCACGCTGCGTGAGGAGCTGTCGTCCTTCTTGGAAAGATTCTTGGAATAGACATAGTCGGAATAGCGATGACGTGCCAGATATGACATTTCATCGTAGTTGTCTCTTTCGAGGAAGAGAGGCATCCACTCCTGTGCCCTGAAAACGCTGTCGAGGTAGTCGGGGGTGTAGCCACAGGCATAGAGTGCTCCTACGATGGAACCCATACTGGTTCCAACAACGATGTCGATAGGGATTCCTGCCTTTTCGATTTCTCGCAGCACGGAGATGTGGGCTGTACCTTTGGCACCTCCACCACTGAGCACTACTGCCACCTTGGGGCGATGGTAGGGAAGGGAATCAGTCGTGATGGAATCGTTGGCATTTCGCTGACTATGCGGAAATAGGATGCGGGTAGGCAAAACAACATTTGCTCGCACCGAGAATGGTACGAGCAAAATGCTGATAAGAGCCAAGATAAAATACTTTTTCACGGAGAAAAGTAATAAAAGGTTGGGGAATTTACTTGAGTCTCTCCTGGATAGCCTTGCTTTCAGCTTCGTAGCCAGGCTTATTGAGCAGAGCGAACATGTTCTTCTTGTATGCTTCCACACCAGGCTGGTTGAATGGGTTGACACCAAGAACGAGTCCGCTGATGCCGCAAGCCTTCTCGAAGAAGTAGATGAGCTGGCCGAGGTTGTACTCATCGAGCTTGTCGATGGAGATGCGGATGTTTGGCACGCCACCATCCACGTGAGCGAGCTGAGTGCCAAGTTCTGCCATGTGGTTCACTTCGTCGATACGCTTGCCTGCGAGGAAGTTCAGACCGTCGAGGTTTTCTTCGTCGGATGGAACAGCGAGTGTGTTGTTTGGAGCATCCACAGAGATAACCGTTTCGAAGATGGTACGCTCACCGTCCTGAATCCACTGACCCATGGAATGGAGGTCGGTGGAGAAATCCACTGCTGCTGGGAAGATGCCCTTCTTGTCCTTACCTTCGGACTCGCCATAGAGCTGCTTCCACCATTCGTTCATGTAGTGGAGCTTAGGCTGGAAGTTCACGAGGATTTCAATCTTCTTGCCTTCTGCATAGAGAGCGTTGCGGATGGCTGCGTACTGAGCACATGGGTTCTGCTCGAATGGCACGTAGGAGTGAGCACAGAGAAGCGACCGCCCACATTGTCAGGAATGACAAAGGTCTGATAGCCTTCCTTGTCGGCAGTGGTGCGTGCTGCACCCTTCTTTGCATCGGTGATAGCCACGATGACTTTCCTTGCCATGTCCTTGCCGCGCTCATCTTCACAGAGTTTCTTGAGCAGACGGAATGTGATGGCAGTTTCAGTCGTTGTGCCCGACTTGGAGATGTTGATCACACCAAACTTCTTTCCCTTGAGATAGTCGATGAGTTCGGAGAGATAGTCCTCGCCGATGTTGTTGCCCGCAAAGAGGATGCGAGGATTGTCGGATGGCTTGAGCCATGCGAAGGAATCGCTGAGTGCTTCGAGTACGGCACGTGCTCCGAGATAGGAACCGCCGATACCTGCAACGACTACAGCCTCGCAGTTTTCGCGAAGCACCTGTGCGCAAGCGTTGATTTCGGCAATGAATTCAGGAGTGATTTCGGAAGGAAGATGGAGCCATCCCAAGAAATCGTTGCCAGGACAAGTACCTTCCTCGAGCGCTTTCTGTGCTGCTGCGATGGCAGGTGCATAGTTGTTCACTTTTTCTGCTGCCACGAACTGAGCAGCCTTGCTTGTGTTGAGTTTCATATTGATTGCTTTTTTAAGATTGAGTAAATATTGCTTAAGGTGTGTTCTGTTAATTCTGTTTTTATTATTTCTCAATTTTGGTGGAATTCCCTTCGGTTGCTTTTTGTTTTCTGTGGCATCTTTTTGTCATCTTTCTCAGTCACATAGCTCGCTATGCTCCCTCGAAAGCTAACAAAAATCTACTCACATAAAATCAAAAATCAATCCGACATAATTAATAGAACCCACCTTATCTGAAACTTCCCTTGAGCACTTTGATTTCCACGGATGGAGCAATGCGCTCATAGAGAATGTTGTAAACCGAGTCGAGTATCGGCATGTTCACGTGGTAGTGACGATTGATTTCCTTGATACACTTCGTGCCGTAGTATCCTTCGGCAATCATCTCCATTTCGAGTTGGGCGGTCTTGACGGAATAACCTTGTCCAATCATAGTGCCGAACACGCGGTTTCGGGAGAAGTTGGAATACATGGTCACGAGCAAGTCGCCCAGATAGACGGAATTGGAGATGCGCCTTTCGCCTGGCTCCACGCACTGAAGAAAGCGGTCCATCTCCTGCACGGCATT
>OMTC01000309.1 GCA_900313845.1 uncultured Prevotellaceae bacterium | reverse complement strand
AGCGACGGGGCTTGGCGGTCGGTGAATCTCCCTCACGACTGGAGTATCGAAGGCGATTTCAACGCGGGAAATCCTGCTGGGGCAGGCGGAGGAGCCTTGCCTGGCGGCATCGGATGGTATCGCAAGCACTTCATGGTAAGTCCTAAGGACAAGGGTCAGCGTTTCTACATAGAGTTCGACGGCGTCTATATGAACTCCACCGTCTATGTGAATGGGAAGGAATTGGGAACACGCCCCTACGGCTTCATTTCTTTTTCCTACGACATCACGGACGCACTGAACTTCAGCGGCGACAACGTTGTTGCTGTGCGTGTGGATAACCACGACCAGCCCAACTGCCGTTGGTACAGCGGTTCGGGCATCTACCGCCACACCTATTTACTGAAAACCAATCCTACCCACGTCACGCAGTGGGGCACCTATGTGACAGCTCAACTGAACGACAACATGAAGCGTGCCGACATCGCAGTGGAAGTGCAAGTGGAAGGCGCACAGAAAGCCACGAAGGTTTGTGCCATTTTTCTCGATGAATTCGGCAAAAAAGTGGGAAAAAGTCAAGCCACACTTGCTAAATCCAACCACAAAAACGAACAAGGTAAAACGGTATCGACCTTCAAGGCTGATCTCACTCTCTCCAACCCTATCCTGTGGAGCATTGAACGCCCTGCACTCTACAAGGTGGTGACGGAAGTGCTGAACGGTTCGAAGGTGGTTGATTCCTACGAAACGACTTTTGGTGTTCGCACCTTCAAGTTCGATGCAAAGAAAGGTTTCTCCCTCAACGGCAAGAGCATGAAAATCAATGGTGTTTGCCAGCACCACGACTTGGGATGCCTCGGTGCTGCCATCAACGAAGACGCCCTCCATCGCCAACTCCAAATCCTGAAGGACATGGGATGCAACGGCATTCGCTGTTCCCACAACCCTCCTGCTCCTGAGTTGCTCGCCATGTGCGACTCGATGGGTTTCATCGTCATGGACGAGGCTTTCGACATGTGGCACCGCTCGAAGACAAAGTACGACTACGCACACTATTTCGACCAGTGGTTTGAGCGCGACCTCACCGACTTCGTCCTTCGCGACCGCAATCATCCAAGCATCCTGATGTGGAGCACAGGAAACGAAGTGCTGGAACAATGGTCGAGCAACGATGGCACGGAACTCTCCATCGAACAGGCCAACCTCATCCTCAACTTCGGACATGATGCTTCCACACTTGCCAACGGAAACGAGAAGAGTGTCAATTCCCTCTTGGCAGAACGCTTATCCGACATTGTCCGCCAACTCGATGCCACACGTCCCATCACGGCAGGTTGCAACGAGCCGAATCCGAACAACCACCTCTTCAAGAGCAATGCCTTCGACATCATCGGCTACAACTACCACAATGGCAACGTAGCCGACGTGCCAAAGAACTTCCCAGGCAAACCGTTTATCTTCACGGAGAGCAACTCTTCGCTCGCTACCCGTGGCTTCTACGTGATGCCGTCCGATTCCATCATTGAATCGCCGAAGGAATGGTGGCGACCTTACACCGACCCAACTTTCATGTGCTCCGCCTACGACAACCAACGTGCTTCGTGGGGCAATCTGCAAGAGGAAACTTGGGACCTCATCAAGCACAACGACTTCGTCACGGGCCAGTACATCTGGACGGGATGGGACTACATCGGCGAACCAACGCCTTACGGATTCCCTGCCCGCAGCAGTTATTTCGGCATCATCGACTTGGCAGGTTTCCCGAAGGACACCTATTATTTCTATCAGAGCGAATGGACCGACAAGCCAACCCTCCATCTCTTTCCTCACTGGAACTGGATAGAAGGTCAGACTGTTGACCTTTGGTGCTACTACAACCAAGCGGACGAAGTGGAACTGTTCGTGAACGGAAAGTCGAAAGGCACACGGAAGAAAGGCGAACACACTTTCCACGTGATGTGGCGCGTTCCGTTTGAACCAGGCGAAGTGCGCGTGGTGGCAAGGAAGAACGGAGAGGAAGTGCGCAGCCGGACCATCCACACGGCAGGTCAGCCTCATCACTTACGCCTCACCACTGACAAAACAAGCATTGCAGCCAACGGTACCAGCCTTGCTTTCGTCACCGTGGAAGTGGTTGACAAGGACGGCAATCTCTGTCCTCATGCCGATTCTCAAATCTTCTTCGAAGTGGAAGGCGGAGCCACCATCGCAGGCGTTGACAACGGTTGCCAAACCAGCATGGAGCGTTTCAAGGACAACAAGCGCAAGGCATTTCATGGCAAATGCCTCGTCGTGCTGCAAAGCACCAAGACAGCCAGCATCATCCGCCTCACCGCCAAGTCCTACGAGCTCCCCGCAGCCACACTCAGCATTTCCTCCAAATAAACGATAGCTCTTCAACGAAAACGAAAACGATAACGAAGGCTCTTTCCATCCGGATGACAGTCTTCGTTATCGTTTTTATTCTTCATTTAAATCCCTGATACATTCTACTCCCCTCGCCCTTTGGAGAGGGGTTGGGGGGTGAGGCTTATTTAATTTTAAAAGTGATATACATGCTATTACAATCTTCCTCAAACGACGCGAAACTCTGCAACAGTTTCTCGCCTTCATAAATCGCCTCTACCCTCAATGCAGTATCGCTTTCATAACGGAACGCACCGCTTTCCAAATCCTTCATCGGAAAGCGATAGAAACGATTCGCGTTGGAAAAGGCTATGCGAATGAAATGCTTTGCGTTTCGATAACTGAGCGTCAGCGGAAGGTTCAGCGGTTCGAAGCTCCATCCCACAGAATCCGTGCTCTCATAGAAGAACTTGTATTGGCCTGTTATGTCAATACTTCCATACTCTGAAAGCGCCTGACTCAGGTCGGCATCCACATCCACAATCTTGGCAAGCAAGCGGCAAGGGAAATTGTGAAAATACAGTTTTCCGTCATCCGTAATGAGCAATCGGGCATCCGTAACCTTTTCACGGTGGACATTTAGGCTGCACTTCATTCACCTTTTCGTATGTTGTCAGACTGTCCGTATAAATCACATTATAACTGCCTGAATAGCTGCCAGCAATGGCATGATAGAATACTTGCTGTTGCTTCAAGGAAAGGCGAGGAGCATCTTCATCACGATGGCAAGAAGCCAAAAAGAAAACCGCAGCCATCACGAGGAAGGCCTTCAAATAAGAAATACGTTTCATAATGATTATTGAATTGACTGTTATTGGCTTAGATAATAAGTCTCTTTTCGTTTTCAATAATATAACTGATTTCCTCCCGAATTATTGTTTTATTGACGTGTTTTTCTTGTATAGAAAGAAACGCATGTGAGGATTTTCTGAAACAGTTTCGAGGATTTTCTGAAGCGAATTTGGGGACTGACTGAACCGCTCCTTTGAATTCAACTAGTTGCCGAAGGTTCGTCATCGACATGGCGAGCCTTCGGCGTTGCGATGGCGAAGGTTCGCCGTGTCAACGCCGAGGGCTCGGAATTTCAGTAAAATCAAACGAAAGGTTCAGTTCAATCGAAGGAAAGTGCCTGAACTTTCGAAGGAAAACGTCAGCAAAACAAAAGGAGAGTGCCAGCACAATCAAGGGAAAGTGCTGGCACAATCAA
>OMTC01000376.1 GCA_900313845.1 uncultured Prevotellaceae bacterium | reverse complement strand
TCTCACTTTTCACTTCTCACTTATTTCAATATCCCATCAATCAGGTGGAAGCATCCATCGCTGAAAGCAAATGGTAGATAGTGGTATTGGTTGTTGACCTGAACGAAGGTAGAACCTTCCGCATTGAAGCGCACGCTCAGAGCCGCACCATTATCCTCAATCTGCATCTTTTCCGTACCCGTTGTGTAGAATTCACCTTTGCATGAACTACCCAAGTAAGGATAGCTGGTGAATGAATTCATGGTAGAGGTGATGAAGTAGGAGCGCAGATAGGCAGCCAACTGGTTCTTGTTGGTTCCCGTCACGCTTCCATCCAATGTGCCATCCTTCGCGCTGAGTTTGCTGCATCCAGGAATATCCGTCAGATTGGCGATGATGGCATCGTTCGTAGGAACGAAGCAGATGAAACGAGTGTCATCAGTAGGCAGAATACTGTTGCTCAGGGCATTTCCCTCGGTGAGTCCAGCCTTTTGCAACAACTGTGCAAACATGTAGTAACTGAAATTCTTATCGTTACAAACTGCCAAACGACGTGCCAATCCATCTCCCGAAGCTGGTTGGAAGATGGCTTCTGCATCGTAGGAGTAAGAAGAACCGTTGTCCCAGTTCTTTCCATTGTTCTGAATAGGGTGGAAGGCAACGAATGGATCGCCATCGTAAGTAGGTTCCAACTGCTCATTGAAGAGCGCATTGGTGGTGATGCGTCCATTGTCGATGAACCAATAATTATAGGCGGTATTGGTTTCAATCACCGCTGTGCCACTGCTTGGAAGCGATGCCACATTGGTAGCGGTGTGGATATTCACGATGTCGCGCATGGCTCCCGAACCCAATGCCACAAAGTCGCCTGCCTCAGAACTGTATTGCTGCAATTCCTTGCCCGTTGTCGTGGTGTAGAGACGCATGGCTGGGTCAGAGGCAGCAAACTGAGCGTTCTTTGGCATGAGCGTGACGAACTTACTCTTGTTGCTTGCTAACGAAAGCACGAGTTCCGAACCATCCAGTGCATACAGGTAATCCATATAGGTGGTGTCCTTGAAAGCAGGTCCCACCACAGACGAGAAGATGGCTGGAGCATCCATGTGGTCCATACCATAGAGCACACCGTTGGCGCACATCCTGCGGTCTGTCACCTCGTCGGGATTCACATTCACCTCTGTGCCATACACCGTGAGAACCTTTCCGTTCTTGATTTCCTCAGGGAAGGAGATGAAGTTGTCTTTCGAGAAGCTCTGCATGATGAAGTATTCCAGAATCTTTCCATCGAGACCCTCCAGGGATGAATAGCCTCCATCCGCCGTCCAATAGGTCTTGAAGAAATCCTCAATGGCTTTGTTCGAAGGAACGAACAAGTTGTAGCCGTCCTTCTCCAATTGGTTGATTTGCAGATAGCTCGTCGAAGGCCATTCGCAAGCGATGGCAGGGAGAGAACCATGTCGGTGAATATATGCCTGATAGCCCAAGTTGGCATTCGTCTCGTCGTCAGCCAATTCGTATGTGCTGTATTTGTCGTAGATGCTGAGGAATTGCGAGTAGTCGGCATCATTCTTCAGTTCATCATAAATCGTGTTGAGCGGCTCAATCACTTGGTCCACATGATACAGGTAGCCATTGTCTGTCACTACCGCAGTCTCATCCGTCACACGTCCGTTGGCGATGTTGAAATAGCCCATCGCGCCACCCGAATTCCACGTGCTGTTAGGGAAGAAATACTTGTAGTTGTAGTCAGCGTCGATGCCCTTGGTCTCAAACAGTTTGTTGCTCAACACAGGCAGATAACGCTCGTAGTGGTACAGATGCAGGAGCGTGTCGCTCGTGGCATTGGCTGTGAATCTCACGCGAACCTCTTCGATAGGGTCTTGCGAGTAGGTGCGGTGCTTGTAGTAATAGCCCGCATTCACTCCCTTCTGCTCATCCGACGCACCATCTCCTTCCGACGGACGGAAATTCACCATCTTGTTCCAGTCGAAGGCATAGTACATCACATGGTAGTTGATGAGTTTGGTGAGATACTGAGGGTCCTTGGCATACAGGTCGTCGATGCTGCCATACCCCTTCTTCTGCAAGAAACTTGCAAACGCTTCGTCGTTTGGTGCCGCTACCGTCACGATGCTGTTTCCATCTACAACGCGCTTATAGCCCGAGAGGTCAACGCCGCGTAGGAAGGTCTTGTAGTTCCCATCCTTTTGTAGCACCTCGTAGGCATTGCCTTTCAGCCAGTCGGGCGACTTGTAGTGTTCGTCGTCAGCAATGTCGGAGCAACCAAACAGAGCAAATGCGCCCAAGCTGAGTACTCCCAGTTTAAACGCATTCCTCCTTGTCAGTTGTTTTAGAATAATACTCATTTATTTAGTTAGTTAAGTTATGTCCTAGCAGAAATTAAAAATTAAAAATGAAAAATTAAAAATTCAAGTCACTATTCAGCGAATAATATCAAGGAGTGTCACTTCGTGACAGAAATCTCACAAATCTTTTCAAATCTTTCAATAATCTTCAAAATACTATTTGTATGATTTATATAGATTTGGCTACTCA
>OMTC01000302.1 GCA_900313845.1 uncultured Prevotellaceae bacterium | reverse complement strand
AAACGATTGAGAAACTAATTGCCCATGGTGGCAATGCCATTGCCGTTGGAACCACTTCTGTTCGCACACTCGAAAGTCTTTATTATATAGGCAAGAAACTCGAAACCAATCCCGATGCATCGGAGGACGATTTGCATGTGAATCAATGGGAGCCATACGAGGAATCCAGTGACGAAAAGACGGTTGTCGATTATTTGCAAAACATTCTCAATTACCTCAACCGCAATGGTTTAGCAGCTTTGCATACCAGTACGCAAATCATCATTGCACCTGGTTACAAGTATCACATTGTAAAGCGCATGGTAACAAATTTCCATCAACCTCAGTCCACGCTCCTTCTGCTCGTTTCCGCCTTCGTTGGACGTGATGAACAAGGAAATGAAAACTGGCGTAAGATTTATCGCTTTGCCTTGTCGCATGATTTCCGCTTCCTTAGCTATGGTGATTCCTCGATTCTGATTCCGTCTTAAGGTCTAAAAGCCTCACTCCCAACCCCTCTCCATGTGAGAGGGGAGCTTGAACCTTGAAACCTGAACCTTGAAACCTGAAACCTGAAACTTGACGAAGTCAACTTGAAACCAGAAAGGTACTTTCTACTTTTTACTTTTCTGTTGCCTATATTCCAGTGGTTTGCACCCATATTCTTCCTTAAACAGACGTCCCAAATGACTCACGCTGCTGAATCCACCGCGCTCTGCAATTTCAGTCACGGTCAAGTCGGTGGTCGTGAGCAGAGTTGCCACATGTCGTAACTTGATGCTGCGGATGAAGAGGCTTGGCGTTTGGTCAAGAATCTGAGTGAGACGCTTGTAAAGTCCTGTGCGTTCCATGCACAAGTCTTGTGCCAATCGTTCCACGGAATAGCCTGGAGTCATGAGGTTCTCCTCCACCTTTTCGATGGCTTTGTTCAGGAAATCACGATTGCCATTGGTTCTTGCTTCATTCTTTATTTGAGGAAGTTCTTCACTCTCTTTCTGCTGCACTTCCATCAGTGTGCGTATTCTTGCCAACAGCATTTCCTCTCTGAGCTGTTGCTTCATCTTCTGTTCTCGATACCAGAACACTGCCCATGTGACCAGCGTGATAAGGGCAAGTGTCAACAAGCCATAGAGCACATAAGCCCAAGTGGATTCCCACCAAGGCGGCAGCACGATGATGTGCAACTCCCTCACCCGTCCAAACATCTCGCTATTGCCCATGCTCGATGCCACTTGGAGCGTGTAGCTTCCTGCTTTCAAGTGGTCGTACGAAAGGCTGAGCATACCCTTTCCCCAATTCTTCTGAGAGACGATTGTCCAAGTGGAATCCCCCTTTTCTTGCATCAATCGATAGCGATAGACGGTGTGTTCTGGCAAGGAATAATTATAACTCGAAAACACCAGCGAGAGGTTCCTGTAGTCATGTTTGAGTTCGATGGTGTCTGTCAGTGCCAAAGCCTTTCCGTTCCATAGGTAAGTCTGCTTTCCGTCGATGGATAATTCGGTGAGTTCGGCAGTGAGTGGTCGTGGTTCCAACACGACGCTATCGGGATGGAACACCGTCGTTCCTCCCATACCTACCAATTCAATGCTTCCATCCTCCAAGAGCGTGGCACCATTGTCCATGTATTCATCCTCGAGCGTTCCGTCCAAAGGATGGTAAGGAGTGAGAGTCACTTGCCCCTTGTCGTCCATGTCGATGCACGTGATACCATAACTGGTACCTGCCCAGATTCGTCCTTTCCGGTCTTGCACAAGGCTGTGCACGGCATTGCCCGATAACCCATCCTCCACGTGGAAAATCCGTTCGTCCTGTTCTTTGCTTACCAGTGCAAGTCCATCTGCCAATCCATACCATGTGTTCTTTCGGCTATCCATGCATTTGGCGTAGATGCCCAATCCCTTGTAGCGTTCCTTGGTGGTGGGAACGTATGCCTTTTTCTCTTTCGAACGCTCGCTGTGGAATCTTGCGCGGGCTGGGTGCGTATAGATGATGCCCTGTCGCACGGAACCGAGCCACAACCCACCATTGCTGTCGAAATAGAGCGTGTTGAGGTCCAAATCCATCTGCGAACTTTTCACGACGGAATAGCTCGTGTCAATCCTCACTTCCTCCGTCTCGGTGTTCAGAATCCACAGTCCATTCGCACTTGTGATATACACGAGTCCTGGTCGAGCCAAGGCGATGGTGTGGAGAATGTAGTCAGTGGTCAGCAGCGTTTTCCATGTCTGTTTCCTCGTGTCGAATTTCAGCAGAATGCTTTTGCCGTTGTCGGTACGGATTTGTAGGAACGACCGTGTGGCAGAATCAAACACAATCATCGAGGTTTTCGTATATGCATCCGTGGAAGGGAAGGAAACACATCGTTCTTTGCCCTCCGTGTCGTGCACATCCACGTGTCCGTTGCTCATGAAGAAATAGACGCGTTGATTGCGCACATCGAGGTCGAGCAACTCGCCGTTCACTGCATTCAATGGATAGCTTCGCTGCGTATTCGTGTCAATCACCTTGTCGCCACTCACCACCCACACATGTCTGCCTTCCGAATCCACGAAGAGGTCTTCCATCTCCCTTTCCCCCAACAATTCTCTGCGGAGCGAGTCGTAGTTGCTGACGAAGCACTCCGTGTTCAGATTCAGGCACCACACCCTTTGCCAGTCCTTAATCCACAGTCGTCTTTCCAAATCGGTGTAGAGATGGTAGTGTCCATGATATTTTTTCAGTGTCACCCAAGGCTGATTGACACTGTGGAAGTGGCGAAACTTGTTGCCATCGTAGATGTTGAGGCATCCTTCGGTTGTCACCAACATACGACCATCAGGCAACTCCACCATGCTCGTCACACGATTGTCGCTCAGTCCATCCGAAGCATCGAGATGGGTGTAAATAGGCTGTGCCATCACGCGCAAACAGCATGATGCACAAACCAATACAACCCATAACAATAACTTTTTCAGCATGACTTTTGTTAACTTTGTGCAAGTTTCTATATTTTGGCACTGATGTCCATGATGTCAGCAAGTGGGATTCTCATTCCGTTGTCCAGCAATAGTAGATGATTAACCTCATCCACCATTTTCAGTCTTGCTTCTATCTCTTCGTAGGACCCTCCCGATATGTGTTCGTCGGCTTTGAAATAGCAGATGATGACCTCGGGCTGCTCATCCATTCGTTCCATCAG
>OMTC01000298.1 GCA_900313845.1 uncultured Prevotellaceae bacterium | reverse complement strand
GGAAATATACACCACAACCGTTACCGCTGGAGGAGAAAGAACAACAATCTCAGGAACATCTACTGAAGAGTTCATCTTCTCCGTTTCCTCCTATGGCAACTACAGGATTCAGTTCCATTGCGACCCATGGTGGAACGAGCTCCTGCTCAGTTCTTGCAAGCTTGAACCTATCCAGCTCTCTCACGTCCATATTGTTTCCCCAAGCAAGCGTGGAACAGCCACGGCTTCTATCACAGCCGCTGAACCAGGCACATTGGTAACTCTCTCCGCCACTCCTGCCGACTTCTGCACCTTCGAAGGCTGGCGAACCTACAACGATGGCAGCATCACCATCAACGAGGATGGCACTTTCATCCTTCCTGACCACGATGTCACCATCAGTCCTATCTTTACGGACGAAACCGTGGATTATGAACTCAGTTTCAACGGCGTGAATCAGGGTGGTATGCCTGAAGGATGGATTGCCACCGACGGTACCGACGTTCATTCCTATCCTAACACTTATGGTGATGGTGGTGGCCCACGCACCTTCTTAGGTTTCACGGGCTATCAAGGCAGTGCACTCTATTGGCGCAACACCAGTGCTTCCTATGGCACCCTCGAAGGCTATCCACTCACCCTCGCCCAAGGCAACTACACACTTTCCTTTGCCAACGCAGCTTGGAAGGCATCGCCTGCCTTCAACGTGCAGATTCTCGATGTCAATGGCAACGTCATTGCAGAAAGCGACAACTACACAGCAACTCCTAATGCCAATGGCAACTCATCTGCCGACCTCTCATCAGCAGAACTCTACGAGTTGAATTTCAACATCAGCCAAGCTGGCAACTACATCATCAACTTCAATCGCAAGGGCAATGGCTACGACGAGTATCTACTTCTCGAATGCTACCTCAACTACGAGTACGAAATGGGTGATGTGAATATGGACAAGAACGTGGATATCACCGATGTGGTCTTGGCAGTCAACTACATCCTTAGCAATGGCACCACTAACGCAAAGGGAATCCACAAGTATGGCGATATGGACCAAAACGGAACCATCGACATCACCGATGTCGTTACCATCGTCAACAAAGTGCTCTCGAAATAGTGAGGATTTTTTTAGTGAGGAATTAGGAGTGAGGAGTGAGGAGTTATTCCATCCGGATGGCATTCCTCACTCCTCACTTTTCATTTTTCACTTCTCATTTTTCACTTCTCATTTTTCACTTCTCACTCCTCACTTCTCACTACTCACTCCTCATTCCTCACTAATAACAAGAACCGCTCAAGCATCTCTGCCTGGGCGGTTCTTCTTCATATATTAATTAACTTCTAAGAATACTCTATTACCAAAGTCCGTCTTGCCATTCGTCACGCTCATTCACCAAGTCCTTAACTTCGGCTTCGGTTACGTTGTTTTCTGATGCTGAACCTCCACTTGGAAGAGAGACCATGAGATCATCAACGAAGGTATATCTGCCTGAGAGTTTTGGTGCAATATATGTCTTTTTCATATTTATATCTTTTAAGTTGTTTACTATTGTTTTAAATCTCATGAAACGGCTTTACTTGATCAACATCTTCTTGCCGTTTGCAATGTAGAAGCCCTTAGCAGGACGGATTATTTCACGGCCAGAAAGGTCATAAACCTTTCCGTTCAGACCCTCTACCTGAATATTCTCGATGCCAGTAACATCTCCGAAGGAAATGGATACATTCTTAGTTCCAGCAGCGGAACCAACCTTTGTCATGTCGATGTATGCCTTGTTGGCACCAACATTAACATCTTGGTCTGCGTAGTAGAGCTTGTTGCCGCTCAACACGTAGAAATCCTTGTTGTTGATAGTAATAGCCTCGAATGTACCGATAAGACCATTGTTCTCGCCAGCTGTCTCTACAGTTGTAGCAGTAGCTTTGTAGAAATAAACGTTGCCACTCTCGTTCTCATTTGACTGGATGATGTAAGGCTTACCTGCTTCCAAAATGCCATTATACATGTTGAGATCAAGACCATCTGCACTCTTACCTGCAATTTCATAAACATAAGCTCCAGCTACAGAAGCTTCGAATGGCAAACAAATAGTAGCAAATTTGTTGTTGTCGATAGTGAGTTTGAAATCACCATTCTCTTCATTGTTCCAGTTTTTGTTGTTTTCAGGAACTTGGTTGGTAGCATAAGCATTACCTAAGATTATTCCATCTTGACGATTAGCATCAATCCAAAGTTCTGTAACGTGGTGGATATCGAACATCTGTTCTGAACGAATCTTTTCCAAATCAATCTTCAGACAGTTGTGGTTGTTCCAAGCACCAATCCACAAGTTCATGAAGGCTGCTCCATATTGGTCACCACTGATTGTCAAGCCATTGGCATCCTTGATGTGAACCTGCCATCCTCCGTCTGTTACATTTTGTGCAACGGTAATCACAATGTAACGATACTTGTCAAAGTCAGCACCATCTGACCACTGCCAACCGCATGCGCCACCTTTGAACACTTTTGTGTCAGGATCGAAAGTAGCATCTGCTCCTATTGCTATGAAGTTGGTGAAGAAGCTTGTGTTAGCATCTGTTGCATCATAAGTACCTGGTTCAATAGGATTTTCTACAGAAGTCTCCTTCAGTGTGCAGAATGTCCAAACCACAGCATCTTCTTCGGAATACCTTGCAGGAGCATTGCTGTTGAGGTAAAGTCCTGTACCAACGTTCTTGAGCTTAAAACCATCACCGGATGGTTCAATGTCCCACAAAGCGAGATCTTGACCATCCTCACCATACTGTTCCCCCTTTAAGCTAAGAATGAAGCTACACCAACCAGTTGCTGGCTGTGAATTCAAATAAGAATTATTTGGGTTTCCCCAAAGCGCATAATCCCCACTGCCATCTGCATTCTGAAGTTGAAGTACGTAGTGACCTGCGAGTTCACTTAACTTGAAAAGCCAACCAGGATTTGTGTTCTTGAAGGCATTGTCAGCTGTGTCAAAGCCCAAGTCCTGGTTGCCAGAGCCAAAGAGATATTTTTCTGTTGCTGAATCATAGATGGCAAAAATGTCGCCAGCTTTGACTTCTGTCAAAACCTCATCAGGCTCGTAAGATACTATTACATCTGCTCTGAGAGATGAAGCGACCGAAACAAAGACTACGGTCAATAAAAACGTGAATAGTTTTCTCATTTTCAAAAGATTTTAATGATTAGAAAAATGGATTAA
>OMTC01000172.1 GCA_900313845.1 uncultured Prevotellaceae bacterium | reverse complement strand
GCGTGAAAGCCTCTCCCAGCCTCCCGGAGGGGAGGAGAAAAGTCATCCGGAAGGCATTTTTCACTTCTCACTTTTCATTTTTCATTTACTTGGTCGCCTTCGGCTCGAAATGAAGTTTAAAATTGAAACGTAATTTTTTTAAAATTCTAAATGATAATTCTAAATACAATTTCAAGCAAAGCGCCCCAAATCCTTTTAAATCCTTTAAATCCCTGATACTACTCCCCTCGCCCTTTGGAGAGGGGTCGGGGGTGAGGCTTATTACTGAGGACGACTATAGTTAGGAGCCTCACTCGTGATAATCACCTCGTGTGGATGGCTTTCAAGCACACCAGCATTGGTGATGCGAGTGAACTTAGCCTCATGAAGTGCCTCGATGTCCTTTGCGCCACAATAACCCATACCAGAGCGCAAACCACCTACCAACTGGAAGATGACTTCCTGCACCGTTCCCTTATAAGGAACACGACCAGCAATACCTTCTGGCACGAGTTTCTTTGCTTCCACACCCGACTGGAAGTAACGGTCCTTAGAACCATTCTCCATAGCTTCGAGCGAACCCATTCCACGATAGGACTTATACTTTCGTCCATTGAAGAGAATCGTCTCACCTGGAGATTCTTCAGTTCCAGCCACGAGTGAACCAATCATCACACTGGTTCCACCAGCTGCCAAAGCCTTCACAATATCTCCACTATAACGAAGACCACCATCAGCAATCAAAGGAATTCCTGTATCCTTCAAAGCAGAAGCCACGTCATACACAGCAGAGAGCTGAGGAACACCCACACCTGCCACCACGCGTGTCGTACAGATAGAACCAGGACCGATACCTACTTTCACGGCATCAGCACCAGCTTCAACAAGCATCTTGGCGGCCTCGCCCGTAGCAATGTTACCGACAACTATATCCACATTAGGGAATGCAGCCTTTGCCTCACGCACTTTTTCCACCACACCTTTCGAATGTCCATGTGCAGTGTCAATGATGATAGCATCAACACCTGCCTTCACCAATGCTTCCATGCGCTGGAAAGTATCGGCTGTGACTCCCACACCAGCTGCCACGCGAAGTCGACCTTTCTCGTCCTTACATGCCATTGGCTTATCCTTTGCCTTGGTGATGTCCTTGTAAGTAATCAAACCAATCAAATGATTCTCATCATCCACCACTGGCAACTTCTCAATCTTATGCTCCATCAAAATACGTGAAGCATGATCGAGGTCTGTCTGCTGATGTGTAACAACCAGTTGTTCGCTAGTCATCACGTGGTCAATTAATTCATTCATATTGGTTTGGAAACGAAGGTCACGATTCGTCACGATTCCCACCAATTTGTTGTCATCATCCACCACTGGAATACCACCAATATGAAATTCTGCCATCATGTCGAGGGCATCTTTCACTGTTGAGCCACGCTTGATAGTCACAGGGTCGTAAATCATACCGTTTTCAGCACGTTTCACGATTGCCACCTGACGCGCTTGCTCCTCGATACTCATGTTTTTATGAATCACACCGATTCCGCCTTCGCGAGCAATAGCAATTGCCATAGCAGCCTCAGTCACAGTGTCCATCGCAGCTGTGACAAACGGAATTTTCAAATCAATGTGTCGGGAAAACTTGGTTGAGAGTGATACCTCTCGAGGAAGGACTTCTGAATATGCTGGAATCAGCAGCACATCATCAAATGTCAGACCTTCCATCACAACTTTGTCTGCAATAAAAGATGCCATATTCCTGAAAATTTTTATTGCGTGCAAAGATACGCATATTTTTGAAACTAAGAAAATTTTTCAAGCACAAAGTGTTGAATCAAAACACAGAAACAGAGATACAGAGTTATTTATCGTTCATTTGATAATCCTCTGAATCTCTGTATCTCAGTGTAATTATATTGTAGCGCTCTTCTTAGTTTGCCATTTCGGAAATAAACTTGATGCGGACCAAACGAATCTCATCGTCTGAACAATCATCCAGAACCCTCAAGGCGGTTTCCAAATCATCCGTCTCGCTTTCTCTGAAGTAGTCGTAGATTTCATCCACAACGTCCTCATCCATCACGTCCTCAAGGAAATAGTCGATATTCAACTTCGTGCCACTATACACAATAGCCTCGACCTCATCTAACAATTCACCGAAATCGAGTCCCAGACTCTCTGCAATGTCATCGAGGGCAACCTCTCGGTCGATTCGCTGAATAATATCCACCTTGCGCTTCGACTTGTTGGCTACAGTTCGAACACGCATATCAGTTGGACGCTCTATTTCATTCTCCTCACAATACTTCTTGATAACATCACAGAACTCCTGACCATATCGCTTTGCCTTTCCAGCACCCACGCCAGGTATGTTCTGCATCTCCTCAAGTGTGATTGGATAGAGGGTACACATTGCATCGATGGAATTTTCTTGGAAAATCACGTATGCAGGTATCTTGAGCTTTCTGGAAATGGATTTTCTCAAGTCCATCAACAAAGAGAAAAGCGTCTCATCGGCGCCTCCGGAACGAACCATTTCAACCATATCAGCGCTATCATCAAAATCATTATTCTCAATAACTAAGAACTCACTTGGTTTCTTCAGGAACTTCTTACCTTCTTTCGTCAGTTTCAGCACACCATAATTCTCAATCTCCTTACGCAGATAACCCGAAAGCATGGCTTGGTTGAAAACGGCTTTCCACATCGTTTCTTCCACATCAGCACCTTCACCGAAAGTCTCTAATTGGTCGTGCTTATGGGAAAGTCCAAATTCTGTCTCGTTGCCACGAAGAATATCGATGATGATGTCCATCTTGAAATTCTCCTTAGCCAAGAGGATGGTTTTCAGCGCTAAAACAAGCAAATCCTTTGCATCCGTACTCTTCTTTGGATGCAAGCAATTATCGCAATTTCCACAATTGTCCTCTAAATACTCTTCACCAAAATAGTGCAAAAGCAATTTTCTACGACACACCGACGATTCACAATAATTGGCTGTTTCTTGCAACAACTGACGACCGATTTCCTGTTCTGCTACAGGTTTACCCTCAGTGAACTTCTCCAATTTCTGAAGATCCTTCTTCGTAAAGAATGCGATACATTTGCCTTCGCCGCCATCTCGTCCTGCACGTCCCGTTTCCTGATAATAACCTTCCAAACTCTTCGGTATATCATAATGAATCACAAACCTCACATCGGGTTTGTCAATTCCCATACCAAAAGCAATGGTTGCCACTATCACGTCGATTTCCTCCATCACGAACTTGTCTTGAGTTTCAGAGCGCACTTGCTGCTCCAATCCAGCATGATAGGCAGCCGCACGTATCTTGTTCGCTTGAAGAATTTCAGCTAATTCTTCCACCTTCTTGCGAGAGAGACAATAGATAATGCCACTCTTGCCTTCGTTCTGACGGATGAACTTGATGATTTCTTTATCTATATCCTTGGTTTTGGAACGTACTTCGTAATACAAGTTAGGACGATTGAACGAAGACTTAAAGTCCTTGGCATCCTGAATGCCCAAACTCTTCTTAATATCTGTACGCACCTTATCGGTAGCTGTAGCGGTCAGAGCAATGATTGGCGACTTGCCAATCTTCTCAATAATAGGACGAATCTTTCTGTATTCTGGACGGAAATCATGTCCCCACTCCGAAATACAATGCGCCTCATCCACGGCATAAAAAGAAATCTTCACCGACTTCAGAAATTCCACATTGTCCTCCTTGGTCAACGATTCAGGAGCCACATATAGCAACTTTGTTTTTCCACTCTTCACGTCTTCCTTCACCTGCTCAATACTTGCCTTGTTCAGTGAAGAATTCAGGAAATGTGCCAAATTATCTTCTTCGGAATAGTGCTTAATAGCATCGACTTGGTTTTTCATCAAAGCGATGAGAGGGGAAATCACAATTGCTGTGCCCTCCATCAACAATGCAGGCAACTGGTAGCACATCGACTTACCGCCGCCTGTTGGCATCAACACAAAAGTGTCATTGCCATCAAGCAGGTTCTGGATGATAGCCTCTTGGTCGCCCTTGAAAGTATCGAAGCCAAAGTAATACTTCAACGACTCTTGCAATGACATATTCTTTTTCATAAAATCATAACTTTGAATGATGTAGAGAAAATGAACACTGAACAAAGTTATTTCTATGAAATGAATTTTCCAAATTTTTTCGTAAATATTTTTCAGAAAAATAAAAAGTTTTCACTTTTCACATTTTTCTTTCCATCCGATTCATACGAAAAGCACTCTATTCACATCGTTTCCTCCTTTATAAAAAAAGAAGAATGTAAATCACCCCTAAGAGCAAAATACATTCTTCCTAACCTGTCCTTACGTCTTATCGCAAGTTATATTACCATTTACTTCCATTCACCATTTAGAAAACTGAAAATCCAATAGTAAATCGTAAATCCGTAAATTGTAAATCTGTAAATCCGTAAATCTATTGTTCTTTCTGTGCCAGCACAGCCAAATTTGCGGTTTCTAGTTGTTTCTTGGCAAAATCAAGAGTCACCTTGAGCGTTTTCTTTCTCGAAGAAGGAATCTCAAACATCGAATCCATCATGATAGCTTCAACCAACGAGCGCAAACCACGAGCTCCTAAGCGATACTCCACCGCCTTATCAACGATGTAATCCAAAGCTTCTTCCTCGAACGACAGTGTCACGCCATCCATCTCCATCAGTTTGATATACTGCTTGATGACGGAATTCTTGGGCTCCGTCAAGATGGAACGTAAAGCTGTTCGGTCGAGAGGTTCCAAATGGGTTAAGATTGGCAGACGCCCCACAATCTCAGGGATGAGTCCAAACGACTTCAAGTCCATAGGAGCAATATACTGCATCAGATTGTTTTTATCAACCCTTGCCGTATTCTCCACAGCACCATATCCCACCACATGTGTATTCAATCTCTGGGCAATCTTTCTTTCAATGCCATCGAATGCGCCACCACAAATGAAAAGGATATTCTTCGTATCTACCTGAATGAATTTTTGTTCAGGATGCTTTCTACCACCGTATGGAGGCACATTCACCACACTGCCTTCGAGCAATTTCAGCAATGCCTGCTGAACACCTTCACCACTTACATCGCGGGTGATACTTGGATTGTCGCTCTTTCTGGCTATCTTATCTATCTCATCAATGAACACAATACCCTGCTCTGCCTTCTTTGGGTCATAATCGCATTCCTGAAGAAGCCTGCTCAGCAGACTCTCCACGTCTTCACCCACATAACCCGCTTCTGTCAGGACAGTAGCATCCACAATGGTGAAAGGAACCACAAGCAGTTTGGCGATAGTCTTGGCAAGCAGGGTTTTTCCAGTACCCGTACTGCCCACCATGATGATGTTCGATTTCTCGAGTTCCACATCATCCTTACCACCATTCGCCACATCGCGCAAACGCTTGTAGTGGTTATAAACCGCCACCGACAATGCCTTCTTGGCATCATCCTGACCAATCACATATTGGTCAAGATAAGCCTTGATTTCAGTCGGTTTGGGTAGTTTTTCCAATTCTAATGCTGGAGACTGTTTCGATTTAATGTTCTCCACCACGATTTGGTGTGCTTGATCTGCGCACTCGTTACAGATGTTGCCATCAATTCCTGTAATCAAGAATTCAACTTCCTTTTCCGTACGTCCGCAGAAAGAGCATCGTCTCAAATGTGCCATAAATTATTTTTTGCGATTGAGCACTTGGTCAATCATGCCATACTGAGCAGCCTCTTCAGCTGTCATCCAGTAGTCACGGTCTGAATCCGCCCACACCTTATCAAATGGCTGACCAGAGTGTTCTGCAATAATTGTATAAAGTTCTTTTTTCAGTTTCTGAATTTCACGAGCCGTAATCTCAATATCGCTTGCCTGTCCTTGTGCGCCACCCATTGGCTGGTGAATCATCACGCGACTATGAGGAAGAGCCGAGCGTTTGCCCTTTGCGCCTGCCACGAGCAATACAGCAGCCATCGAAGCAGCCATACCTGTACAAATAGTCTGCACATCGGAATTAATGAACTGCATTGTGTCGTAAATACCAAGACCTGCATAAACGCTACCGCCAGGACTATTGATATAGATGCTGATGTCCTTGCCACTATCCACAGAATCCAGATAGAGCATCTGAGCCTGCAGCACATTGGCGGTATAGTCGTTCACTTCTGTTCCCAAGAAGATAATTCTATCCATCATCAAACGGGAGAACACATCCAACTGGGTTACATTCAACTGACGCTCCTCCAAAATATATGGGTTCAAATAGCCTGCTTGAGCTTTCATCACATCGTCAAGCACCATACTATTTACGCCAACATGTCCTGTAGCGAATTTCTTAAAATCATCAAAATTATTCATTTGTCTTACCTATTTATATTATTAAAAACTAATCATTATCATTTCTCATCCTGATTTCCTTGCAAAACTCACTCCAATCCTTTCTCACTGTCATTTTGTCATTCCCACCGTGAAATAAACTACGAATGAAAAAGAAGCACATAGTAAAACACATTCTTCATTCTTCATTCTTCATTCTTCATTTACTTTTCATTCTTCATTTACTTTACTATTGCAAAAATACAAGATTTGAAATGAAAAAGCCGCAAGTAAGCACATTACCTGCAGCTTATTTATAGTTTTTTAATAATTTTACTTAAACAAAGCGTTAAACTCCTCAGTGCCCACTGTCTTTGTGTCGAGTGTCACCATATCCTTCAGAGCAGCACCAAGTTTCAATTCGATAGCACGGTCGATAAGGTTGTCAACAGTTTCACGCTTCTTCAACATCTCATTGGCTGAGTTCTCAATGTACTCATCAGGAATGTTGAGCATGCCGTACTGAGCAAACTGCATACGAGTCACCTCCTTAGCCATCTCAACCACGTCCTTATCTTCAACCTTCACGCCTGTCTGCTTCACCAGTTTTTCCTTGATAAGGTGCCAAGTCAACTCCTCAATGCTCTTGTCATAATTGTCTTCCACCTTCTGCTCGTCGTTCTTGGCGTTGGCAAGCATAATCTTCTTGAGCTTTTCGTCTGGGAACTCAAGTTTACCAATCTTGTCATTGATATACTTGCGTACGTCGAGCAAGAACTTGTAGTCGCTATCCTTGCTAAACTGCTCAGCAATCTGCTCTTTCACTTTGGCAGTGAAATCCTCAGCGCTGGTCACAGTTCCTGCAGGGAACACCTGGTCAAACAATTCCTGATTCAATGGGCCTGGCATGTAACGAGTGATTTCCGTAATCTGGAAATTGAACTCACCCTTGTATTCGCCTGCCTTTTCCTTCTCCACCTTCAAGAGTGAAGCCAACTCAGCCTCGCTGTTGTCGTAAGCAACAGATGGATTGAACTTGATAATATCGTTTGGCTTGGCAGCAGCGAAGAGAGCCTTCTGCTCATCATTCTTGAAATACTTAGGAAGCATCACCACATTTTCAGCACAAATGCCACCTTCCACTGCATTGCCAGCAGCATCGAGTTCTGTGATAACACCCTTAATCATATCATTGTCCTCGTAAGAGTCAACCTTCTCATAGTTGCCACCACGCTGACGATACATTGCCACCTGATTCTCAACAATCTTGTCCTCAACTTCTACTTGATAAAAAGGTACCTTGTCTTTCTTGCTCAAATTCACTTCAAACTCTGGAGCGATAGCAATTTCGAAAGAGAATGTGAATGTTCCGCCATCCACAAGTTCCACCTTGTCATTATCTGCTGTTGGAAGTGGTTCGCCAAGCATATCGATGTTGTTCTCACGGATATACTTGAAAAGATTGTCCTGAAGAAGTTTGTTCACCTCCTCTGCAAGGATAGATGCACCAAACTGCTTCTTCACCAATCCTGCTGGTACCTTGCCTGGGCGGAAGCCTGGCATATTTGCTTTCTTACTGAAATCCTTGATTGCCTTTGTTACCTTTTCCTGATAGTCTGCTGGCTCAATAACTGCGGTCAAAACACCGTTCAACTTGTCAGCTGTCTGTAATGAAATATTCATATTCTTTTAAAAAATTATAATAATCTGTGTGTGTTGAATTTTGATGCACAAATCGTTATCAAAGAAGCTTTTACAAGCGCACAATAACTCCAAAATTCAAAATCGGCTGCAAAGTTAAGAATTTTTTTTGGCTCGCACACCACTATTTTAGTGAAAATTCGCTAATTTTGCACTCCGTATTAAAAACGACGACTTAATGAAAAAGATTATTCCCATATTGCTGACGCTTATCTTGGCAATTTCTTGCGACAACTCACCAAAGTTCCATATTGAGGGCAATGTAGAGGGAGCTACTGACTCCATGCTCTATCTCGAAGCACAAACACTCGAAGGT
Source organism: uncultured Prevotellaceae bacterium (assembly GCA_900313845.1). Classification (GTDB taxonomy): domain Bacteria; phylum Bacteroidota; class Bacteroidia; order Bacteroidales; family Bacteroidaceae; genus UBA3839. The sequence goes on along the minus strand of OMTC01000172.1, from coordinate 687 downwards.
ATTCAAGCACTCGACTCCGTGAAACTCAAGGCATCGGGCGAATTCGCCTTTGCTCAACAAAAGAAAGTGGAAAACCCTGAGTTTTATGCACTTCGCATCGGCAATCGCCGCATTAACTTCTCCGTGGATTCCACAGAAACCATCAATTTCAGCATCAAGAATACTCCAAACGCACTCACTTACGACGTGAAGGGTTCCTATAATTCACAGAAAATCAAGGAGATTTGTGAACAACAGGCACGACTCCAACAACAAATCATCGCTATCGAAAAGAACGAAGCGCTGCTCCCTGGCGATGTGGTTGATAGCATCAACGGATTGGTTGATGCCTATAAGGAGAAGATGAAAAACGAATACATCTTCAAGGAGCCTCTCCTCGCCTACTCCTACTATGCTGTGTGTCAGTCCATCACCGACCTCGCTGGCACTTACCAACTCTTCAACCCACTCACAGACCGTGCCGACGTGAAGTGCTATGCCACCATCGCCACAGCATGGGATGGACAATGGCACGATGCAGAACGTACCATCCAGATTTGCAACACCGCCATTCGTGGCATGGGCAACACGGCAGCACCAAAACAAAAACAAATTCAAGTGGATGAGAGCAAAATCGTAGAAACCAGCATCATTGACATTGAGCTTCCCGACATCAAATCGAAGTTCCACAAACTCACCGACCTTAAG
>OMTC01000297.1 GCA_900313845.1 uncultured Prevotellaceae bacterium | reverse complement strand
TTGGAAAAGGAAATAGATGAATTACTCAATCAAAAGTAATCCATCGCCTTGTTCCATTGATTCCCATACTCTTTTGTTACACCCATTTCATCGCTGGAAGTGTGCCATTCACGCTTTCTTGCCATGATTCATTTCGCGCATAAAGAGGAAACAGGACTGCATTGAGTCCCTTATCCTTTATAATTATGTGTGTAATCTTCTTTTGTTTGAATTCATCTCAACACGTATTCACTAATAAACATTAATAACACCAAAACATTAAACAATAAAACAAAATTAGAAAATGACATTAACAATAATTATCTCTGTCGTTTGTCTTCTCGTTGGATTAGCTTTGGGCTATTTGCTCTTCCGCTACATCATTAAGCAGAAGTACGAACAGACGATGAAAGAGGCTGAAATCCAAGCCGAGAGCATCAAGAAGAACAAACTCCTCGAAGTGAAGGAAAAGTTCATCAACAAGAAGGCAGAACTCGAAAAGGAAGTTGCACAGCGCAACCAACGCCTCCAGCAGGCAGAAAACAAGCTCAAGCAACGCGAACTCTCCCTCAATCAGCGCCATGAGGACCTTCAGCGTAAGAAGGCTGAAAACGAGAAGTTGCAAGAGAATCTGGAGCGCCAAACCAAGCTTGTGGATCAGAAGAAAGCCGAACTCACCAAGATGCAAGAGCAAGAGATTCAGAAACTTGAAGCTATCAGCGGACTCTCTGCAGAAGAAGCCAAGGAGCATCTTGTTCAGAGTTTGAAGGACGAAGCAAAGACTCAGGCTCAGCAATACATCAACGAAATTGTGGACGATGCCAAGATGACTGCCAACAAGGAGGCAAAGCGCATCGTCATTCAGAGCATCCAGCGCGTGGCAACAGAAACTGCCATCGAGAATTCTGTCACCGTGTTCCATATTGATTCAGACGAAGTGAAAGGTCGTGTCATTGGACGTGAAGGACGAAATATCCGTGCACTCGAAGCAGCAACTGGTGTGGAAATTGTTGTTGACGACACGCCTGAAGCAATCGTCATTTCCGCTTTCGACCCTGTTCGTCGCGAAATCTGTCGCCTCGCTCTCCATCAACTCGTTGCCGATGGACGTATCCATCCTGCACGCATCGAGGAAGTGGTAGCAAAGGTACGCAAGCAAGTGGAAGAGGAAATCATCGAAACTGGTAAGCGCACCACTATCGACCTCGGTATCCACGGACTCCATCCAGAACTCATCCGCATTATCGGTAAGATGAAATATCGTTCTTCCTACGGACAAAACCTCCTTCAGCATGCTCGCGAAACTGCCAATCTTTGTGCAGTGATGGCATCTGAATTAGGGCTGAATCCTAAGAAGGCACGCCGTGCAGGTCTTCTCCACGACATTGGCAAGGTGCCTGATGAGGAGCCAGAACTCCCTCACGCACTCTATGGAGCTAAATTGGCTGAGAAATTCAAGGAAAAGCCAGAGATTTGCAATGCCATCGGAGCACACCACGACGAAATGGAAATGAACACGCTCCTTGCTCCAATCGTGCAGGTTTGCGATGCCATTTCGGGTGCTCGTCCTGGTGCTCGTCGCGAAATCGTGGAGGCATATATCAAGCGACTCAACGACCTTGAGAACCTTGCTGCTTCTTATCCTGGAGTCACCAAGAGTTATGCTATTCAGGCAGGACGCGAGCTGCGTGTCATCGTGGGTGCTGACAAGATTAGTGATGCTGAAATCGAAACACTCAGTGCCGACATCGCCAAGAAGATTCAGGATGAAATGACTTATCCTGGACAGGTGAAAATCACCGTCATCCGCGAGACTCGCGCTGTTAGTTTCGCCAAATAAGCAGATGCTGCAACACGCTTTAAAGGGTAAAAGGGAAAGGACAACTGTCCAACACCCTTTCACCCTTTAATTTTCATCTCACGCAACCCTTTTTCCCCTCCCCTCGGGGAGGCTGGGTGTGGCTTTTCATTCTTCATTCCTCATTCTTCATTCTTCATTTACAAATGAAACTCTCCCTACTCATATTCGCATTCCTGCCCTTGCCACTCCTCGCACAAGAAGAGTCCGACAAGGGTGTTGAGCGATTATGGAATCATACGGAGATTTTCGTGGAAGGCAGCACCACCTTTTCCGATGGAGACTTCGCTCCCTTTTGGCTCACAGCCAATCACTATGGCGTTTCCTCCATCAAAAAGAATTCAGCTTATCTGCGCACTGGAATCGCCCGAAGCATCGAAACTGATTCCCTCCGCCAATGGAAAATCGGATATGGTGCCGACTTCGTCCTTCCTAAGAACTTCACTTCCAAATTCTTCATTCAGCAACTCTATGCCGAAGCGGAATACAAAGGATGGCGTTTCACCTTCGGTTCCAAAGAGCGAGAAATGGAGCTGAAAAACGACAAACTCAGCACGGGCGAACTACTTCAAAGCATCAATGCGCACCCCATCCCTCAGTTTCGCATCGACCGTCCCTACTTCTGGTCCATTCCTGGCACAAAAGGGTGGCTTTCCGTGAAGGGACACTTTGCCTACGGATGGTTCACCGATGGCTCATGGAACGAATCTTTCACCTCTGAAGCACGAGCCACGGCAAAAGCCAATGGCACAAGCATCCCTCGCTACTACAAAAAAACGCTCTACCACAGCAAGGCAGGTTTCCTCCGCATCGGCAATGATGAGAAATTTCCCCTCAGCTTCACAGGAGGCTTTCAGATGTGCGCACAATTCGGAGGAGAAGCATGGAATGTGAGCAAACGCCCTGACGACGACAGCGATTTCGACCCCTCCCACGTGAAGCAAGGCAGAGGCTTCTCCAGTTTTTGGCACGCCTTCATTCCGGGAGGAAGCGACGAGAGCGATGGAAATTTCAAAAACAACGAAGGAAACTTGCTTGGAGACTATCTCCTCTCACTCGACTACCACGGTAAGGGCTGGAGCATCCGAACTTATGCAGATCATTTCTTTGAGGACTCCTCAGGACTCTTCTGGGACTTTGGATGGAAAGACTGGATGTGGGGATGGGAAGTCAATTTCCCGAATAATCCTTTCGTCAAGACCCTCCTCTACGAATACCTCACAACCAAGGACCAGAGCAGCGGCATTTACCACGACGACACGCCTGCACTCGACATCCACAACTGCGGCATCGACAATTACTACAACCACAACTTCTATGGATGGCAACACTGGGGGCAGGTTGTGGGCAATCCCCTTCTGCTTTCTCCTATC
>OMTC01000262.1 GCA_900313845.1 uncultured Prevotellaceae bacterium | reverse complement strand
TGATGAGGACTGACAAAAAGAGAGAAGAATGTAAATTGCCTTGCTTGAGGAATTTACATTCTTCTCTCTTCACTTTTGTCTTTTCAATGGCTTTAGAAAAGATCTATTGGTTCCCATCCTTCGTCTTGATAACACTTGATGGAGAGCTTGTTTTGCTTCACATAGAAGCGGATGGCTTCAGTTCTTTTCCTTTGGCGTTCCTTTTCGTCGGAATTGATTTGACGGAAAGCAGTATATAGATTTCCAAAAATCTTCTTCGCACTCGGCGTATTATCGGAACCATCAGCAACTTGGTCAAACTTGGTCACTCTGAAAGTCTCACCCACTTGTTTCACATGCATCAAACCAGGATGACTTCCACCAGAAATGGTTTTCAAGGTGTCACCCTTCAGCTTGTAGTTGAACACCCAATAGTCGCCCCACACCTTGATGTCGTTCGAATTCGTTGCATCGGCTTTTACTACATTTATCAAAGGAATGCACAACTCGCCCTTAGTGTATCCTGGGTTGATTGAATCTAAGAGATATTTGAAGATGCCATAAACATAGTTCTTTCTGCCTATAAATTTGTATTCAGGCAGTGGATTAAGCGTATCAACCACCACTTCCACCTGCTCCTCTGGCACAACCACGGTTTCTTTCTTTTTGGTACAACTTGCGAGGATACCGCTAATCAGGATGGCGGCAATCATCCATACTTGAGTCTTTCTCATTGTCATATTTATTTGTTTGTATTTCAGAAAAAATAGTCAAAAGGCTGTTTTTAATATGCAAAGATACTCTAAAATTTCCTTTTTAGTGACGTTTTTACAAAAATTATTATGCTCAGACTTTAATTACAGGGAAAAAGGCGGAAAGAACCCTGTTTTTACGCTCTATAATTAATAATTGGTTAGTTCGCTTAGAGGGAGTGATGCTCTCACCACTCCCTCAAAAACGAACAAAAACATCGTCAAAAAATATGAATAAGCTGTTCCAACTTTTATCATTACTTACGCTTTACGGAAACAGCTTGGAGGTTGGCATCGGCAGAGCTGGTGCCATAGAGGAGTTCGTAACGACCTGGCACAAGACGCACGGTGTTGGTGGCTGGGTCGAAACGCTCGAAAGTGGATGCTGGCACGTCGATGGTGACAGTCTTCGTCTCTCCTGGCTGGAGTTGAACACGAGCAAAACCACGAAGCGACTTCTGTGGACCCTCGGCATCATCGAGGCAACGCATATAGAGCTGAACCACTTCGGAACCTGCTCGCGTACCTGTATTTGTGACAGGAACGGTGAGCGTGCCACGACGCTTGTTGTATTTTGCCTTGCCTAACGAGAAGGTGGTATAGCTGAGTCCATGACCGAATGCGAAGAGCGGAGAACCCTTGAAATAGCGATAAGTGCGGTTCTTCATCGAGTAGTCGAGGAAGTCAGGGAGGTCGTCGGTAGAACGATAGAAGGTGATTGGGAGTTTACCCGAAGGATTGTAGTCGCCGAAGAGCACATCGGCAAGAGCCGTTCCTCCCGACTCGCCACCATACCATGCCTGCACAATAGCATTGCAGTTCTGGCTTTCAGGGACGAGTGCCATGGCACTACCTGAGCAGTTGACGAACACGACGCGTTTGCCCATTTGATGCAGACGAGCCATCATGTCGCGTTGCACCTGTGGAAGTTCGATACTGGTGCGGTCGCCACCCTTGAAACCAGGAGCGTTCACCTTCATTTCCTCACCCTCAAGACGTGGAGAAATGCCACCCACAAACACCACCACATCAGCATCACTGCACTGGCGCATCATCAGGTCAACATTCATGTCGCCTTGGTGATAAACATCCAATTCGAGAAGAGCAAGACCCGTGGTTTGAGCATAATCCACTTGGAAAGGATAATCCTTGCCAGCTTCCACCTTGACTTCGTAGGTATATTTGCGAGGTCCATGCTGATTCCAACGGCTCACGAGCGTATCTCCATCGAAAATGATACAACCAAAGTCTTTGAAATTCATGTCGATGATGATGGTTTCGGTCTTGTCGGAATGGTAAGTGGCTGCGTAGCGAGCACAGAAGTTCTCGAGATTCACACCCTGTGCAAAAGCGGTGTTGCCACCATTGACGAGGGCAATAGGTGCTGTGTAACGAACATCGGCAACAGGATTTCCCTCAGGGGTTGCGGTATTCCAATAGCAACCACGCAAACCACGGGAGCCATCGGCTTGACGGAAGCAGGAGAAACGACCTTCCAGCAAGATGTTACGCGTGTGTCCACATCCAGCCACATACGTCACCTCGGCACTCTTCTGCTGAATGCCCTCGAGAATGCTAACGGTGGAAGTAGGTGTGCCATTGTAGTTGCCCCACAGCATGGTGGAATCGGCTGCATTCGGTCCCATCACCACAATTTTCTGCCCCGACTTCTGAAGAGGCAGCACACCATCATTCTGCATCAGCACCATCGACTCACGAGCTGCATCGAGTGCCAATTGCTTATGCTCTTTTGACGCAATGACCGAAGGAGAAATTTTTGTCCATTCCACTTGGTCGAGCGGGTCGAAATCGCCTAATTCAAAACGCATCTGCAAAAGACGACGCACACTTACATTGATTTGTTCCTCGCTAATCAGTCCAGCACGAACAGCTTCGGGCAGAGAACGATAATCGGAGCCGCACTCCACATCGGTGCCGCTGATGACAGCCTTGGCAGATGCTTCTCCACGAGTTTTCACCACTTCATGATAACCTGGTTTCCAAAAGTCGCTAATAGCACCGCAGTCGCTCACCACCAATCCCTTGAAACCCCATTCATCACGAAGAATCTGCTGAAGCAGGCGATTATTGCCACAACATGGGTCACCATCCCAACGCTGATAGGCGCACATCACCTCTGCCACCTGCCCCTCCTGCACAAGCGACTTGAAGGCAGGGAGATAGGTTTCGTAGAGGTCGCGTGGAGAAACGTCTGTAACATCGAACTGATGGCGGTTCCACTCAGGTCCACTATGGATGGCAAAGTGCTTGGCACAAGCAAGAAGCTTGCGATACTTGCTGTCGGAAGGACCTTGAAGTCCACGCACCACAGCCAAACCCATGCGGGAAGTGAGATAAGGGTCCTCACCATAGGTTTCTTGCCCACGTCCCCAACGTGGGTCACGGAAGATGTTGATGTTCGGAGTCCAGAACGAAAGACTCTGGTACATCTTCACCAATCCACTCTTCGTTGCAAGCGTTGCCTTGGCACGTGCCTCATCGCTCACAGCGGTATAAACCTTATGGACGAGTGCGTCGTCGAAAGATGCTGCCATTCCCATCGTGATGGGGAACACCGTGGCATAGCCGTTGCGCCCCACTCCATGCAATGCCTCGTTCCACCAGTTGAACTGCGGAATGTCCAAACGCTTGATAGCTGGCGAGTTGTTTTGCATGAGTCGCGCTTTTTCCTCCAACGTTAAGCGTGAACACAGGTCGGCGGCACGCTCAGCAGAAGAGAGGGAAGCATCCTTGTAGGGCTGCGCATTTAT
>OMTC01000161.1 GCA_900313845.1 uncultured Prevotellaceae bacterium | reverse complement strand
CTGAATGCCTTTTACATCTTCAACAGCCGCCGCTTTTCCTATCCAGCAGCGTTCTCACAGAGTTACATCCAGCGGAAGTCGGCAGGAAGTTTTCTGGTGGCACTTTCTGGTCAAGGACAGCATGCCACACTCAGCGAAAGACCTGAGGTGGATTGGACACAGGAGATGAATCTGAAGATGACGAATATCGGCATAGGTGCAGGTTACGGCTACAACTACGTGCCGTCGGAGGGATGGCTGATACATGTCTCTGCCCTACCCACTTTCATCGTTTACAGTAAGACCTCAATGAAGATTGGCGACACTCGTGTGCCTCTCCACTATCATTTCCCAGAGGTCATCATCACGGGGCGTGGTGCTGCGGTACACCATTGGAGCAACAAATTTTTGGGCTTATCAATGGTTTTCAATTTCACCAATATCGGTCACAAAGAGAGTCTTACCGTTCACAACATCAAATGGCGCGTCCGCACATTCTTCGGAATTAGGTTTTAAAAACGTTTAAATCCTTGATTGGCTTCGCCGAGTTAAAGGTTCAAGTTTCACAACGGAAAAATCGGAAATTTTTCGGAAATTCAGAAATTTTTAAGAATCATCGGATGAAAAGAATCTTTCTTTTCTGTTTTTCCGCTCTTTTCCGTTTTTTCCGTTGTTCCTTTTAAATCCTTGATTCTACTCCCCTCGCCCTTTGGAGAGGGGTCGGGGGTGAGGCTTTTTTTTACTTAAATAGTTCCTTGACCGTAAGTTCAAGATAATCACGGCAATTCATCCAAGTGTGTCCTCCTGTAGGATTGTAGAATGTGTGCTTCAGACCTTGCTCCGTGAGGTAGGCATCGAATCCACGGGATGCTTCGATGAGGAAATCATCGCGTCCCGTTCCGAGGAACATGAACTTGAGTTTGCTCTTCAGGTCGCTGATAGGAGCATAGGTGCCATTACTGAAATTCTGCTTATACTCATCGCCGAAGATGGCTGGTGCATAAGCAGCCACATAGTGGAAGAGATCGGGATTACCGAAACCCGTTGCCAGACACTGTCTGCCACCCAATGAGAATCCTGCCACTGCACGATGGTCTGCATCTGTGAGCACGTTGTAGTTTTGCTCGATGTAAGGCATCACTTCCTTCACGATTTCATTCGCTATTTGCTTGGCATCCATGAGGTTATATTGTTCACCCTTACCTTGAATTCTGAGTTCTGGAGCAGGGTTAGCGTATGGCATCACGACAATCATTCGCTTTGCCTTACCTTGTGCAATGAGGTTGTCGAGGATGTTGTTGGCATGTCCCACCTTGAACCATGTCTCATAGGTGTCAGTCATACCATGAATAAGATAGAGCACAGGCAGTTTCTCCTTTCCGGCTGGGTCGTAGCCCGCAGGAGTATAAACACACATTGGGCGCTCTATGCCGAATTGCTTCGAGAAATAGTAGCAGTAGGAAACCTTTCCCTGTGGCACTTCCTGGATGTCCTGCACACCAGGTTCCTTCCCCTTCACATCAACGAGATTGCCCTTAAAGTTCTCGTTAGGGAACAGGTACATGTTGTTAGGGTCGTTGAGTTGTGTGCCATCCACGAAGAAGCTATATGGGTAGATATCAGGCACTTCAGGAGTCACTGTGATGCTCCAAATACCATCTGCATCCTTGGTCATTGGCTTGTGTCCACTAAACATCTGGCATTCCAGTTCCACCTGTGAAGCATTGTCCGACTTGTAGCGGAAAGTGACACTACCATCCTGATTGTATTCAGGAGAAACGATTGGTTTTGGGAACATACGAGCCATCACTCCAGGAGTGAATTGCTGGTCTTGGCGAGGAGCAGGAGCTTCTACCTTTGGTGTTGGATTGGCTTTCGCAATGTCGTAAGGCTTGTCTTGGAAAAGGAGTCGGAAGGATTGGTCGAGGAAATAGCGGGCATTCATCCATGTGTGTCCATGCTTGTCGTTGGTGAACACCTTCACGTTCTTGATGCCGTGCTCATCGAGATTATCCATGAAACTCTTTGCATTGCCATAAAGAAAATCATCTGTACCCACACCGAGCCAGAAGAGTTTGATTTTGCTGTTGAGCGTCTTGGCATCGTCGAGCTGTCCAGGACGAAGCTGAGTGAAAGAACTATAGGAGCAGAGGTGGGAGAACATGTCGAGATGGTTAAGACCGATGCTTAGTGCCTGATTTCCACCACGTGAGAAACCGCCAATAGCACGGTGTGCTGCATCGTTGAGCGTGCGATAGTTCTTTTCCACGAAAGGCATGAGGTTCTCCAGCATGTCCTTGTCGAAGAGATTGAATTGCATAGGGTTACCACTTCCCTTCCCCATCAGGAGCGAAGGATTTCCGTATGGCAGCACGATGATCATGTCCTTTGCCTTACCCTGCGCAATGAGGTTGTCGAGAATGAGGTTCATCTTTCCCACCTTGAAATACACTTCCTCCGTATCGGTCGTTCCACTAATGAGATACATCACTGGATACTTTTTCCCTGGATTCTTGTCATAGAACGGAGGGGTATAGACAATGGCATTGCCAAACATGCCCATTGCTTCCGACCAGTAGTTCACGTAATCCACTTTGCCATGAGGAACATCCTTGAGTGCATGAATGAGATTGCCATCTCCACGCATGTCGAGCAGACTGTTCTTGAAGCCTTCGTTTGGGAACCACTCAGGACACTGAGGGTCCATCACTTGATTGCCATCCACGATGAAGCAATAAGGATAGATGTCGGGAGCAGTAGGACCCAGCGTCACGGTCCATACACCGTTTTCGCCTTTCGTCATATCCTTTCTGCCAGCGAATTGCACATCCACCTGTACTTGCTTCGCATTGTTGTTACGATAATTGAAAGTCACCGTGTTGTCGGCATGCACCACGGTTGAAGGAGCTTGAGCAAATCCACCACGTGGACCCTGAGCCTTTGCTGTCCATGCTGTGCACAGCAATAACAGCGTCATCAAAAAAGTGTTTCTCTTTTTCATAATCATTAAAAATATAAGTGAGTTTAGTTTAGTAGGCGAAATAAAAGAAGTAGCGTGAGAGTTTTTTTGTAGAGTTACAGCTATAAATGATTAAATGTGAAAACCTCACTGCAAATAGTGTTTGCAAATTTAGTGGAAATTATCTGTATTATCGAAGATTTCTTGAAAAAAATGATTTTTCCTTGTAGTATGAACACAAAGTTCATGGTTTAGCGAAACAAAATGAGTATGTGAGAAAAAACAAAATTATAGTAAGCGAAATAGATTTTTTTGTACCTTTGCAAAACGATTTGGAAATCGTTCATCATTTAGCATTTAACGTTTATCAAATTATCAAATATGAAATTGATTCCTACTTACAAATGGACGAAGGGCGTTCGCTCTTTCCGTCAACGTAACAAGCGATTCATGGAGCAACCTTGGGCTTCGGGCGTTCTGCTCTTAGCTTGTGTGATTGTGGCAATGCTCCTTGCCAACCTGCCTTTTACCAAAGAGCTGTACCACAATTTCTTGGAAACCTCCCTTTCCATGTCAATTCAGAGTCCTATCAATCCTGAGACGGGTTCAAGAGTCATCGACTGGGTGTTCCCGAAGGATATGACGGTGGAGAAATTCATCAACGATATCCTCATGGTGATTTTCTTCTTTACCGTAGGCTTGGAAATCAAGCGAGAGGTGGTATGCGGTGAGCTCTCCAGCGTGAAGAAAGCGATGTTGCCAGTGATAGCTGCAGCAGGTGGTATGGCTATGCCAGCCATCATCTATGCAGTGTTCAACCAAGGTACTGCTGCTGCCAGTGGATGGGGTATTCCAACAGCAACAGATATTGCTTTTGCTGTGGGCATCATGTCCATTTTGGGAGATAAGGTACCTATATCGTTGAAGATATTTCTCACGGCATTAGCCATAGCCGACGACCTCGGTGCCATCCTTGTGGTTGCCATTTTCTATGGTGGAAACATCAATTTCGGTCTCCTCCTCATTGCTCTGATTCTCATTGTGCTGCTGGTATTGATGGGGCATTTGGGCGAGAAACGTCCTGCCTATTATCTTATTCCAGCCATTGCCGTATGGTTTTTGTTCTACTATTCAGGCATCCACAGCACCATGTCGGGAGTGGTGATGGCATTCCTCATTCCGATGAAACCACGCTTCAGCCATGCTTACTTCCAGCGTCGCTCCGACCAGTACGAACGGAGAATTGTGGAATATGCACAGATTAAGGATGAAGAAGGTTTTCCAAATGGTCCTCAGCGTCACTGCCTTCGTCGAATCCGAGACATATCTAATCAATCGATGGGATTGAGTTATCGCTTGGAACATTTCCTCAGTCCGTGGGTGAATTTCCTCATAATGCCTATCTTCGCTATTGCCAATGCAGGTGTGGAAATTACGGATTGGAGCTACTTCAATATCTTCCAATACAGTCCAGAAATCGGATCGGTAAGCATGGGTGTGTTCTTCGGATTGCTACTCGGAAAACCTGTCGGCATCACCTTGGCATCCTTCATTGCCATCAAGGCGAAGGTGGGAGAAATGCCATCCAATGCTACATGGAAGATGCTCTTTGCAGTGGCATGCCTGGGTGGTATCGGCTTCACCATGAGTATTTTCGTCGATACCTTGTCGTTTGGCGAACTGGACCCAGAAATGACACATCATTTACGTTCCCTCGGAAAGATTGCCGTATTGATGGGTTCCCTCTCTGCAGGTATTCTTGGTAGTGTTCTGATTAGCCTCTTCGCTAAAACAAAGGGCAAAGAATAAAGGACAAAGAACAAAGGACAAGGAACAAAGGACTACGAAGTAAAGGATAAAATAACATGTTTTAGCACAAAACGGGAAAATTTCGTTCAAAATTCTTAACCAAATGGCTCGTTTTTCCTAAAATATGTTTTTTAACATAGGTTTTAGGTTGAAGTTTGTTCTAAAAGGGATTATCTTTGCACTCGTTATCCTGAAAACAATCTTTTTACCTTAAAAACTAATACCTATTAAAAGAAAAAAGAGTGCTTCTCTGTGAAGAGAGGCACTTTTTGGTTCAAATCAGGGACATAAAAGAATCAGGGATTTAAGGGATTTAAAAGGATTCCTGAAAAAGTGAA
>OMTC01000296.1 GCA_900313845.1 uncultured Prevotellaceae bacterium | reverse complement strand
TGACGATTAATCCATCAATCGCAGACTATCGTTTTGTATATTATTACCTCTGCTATAAGTTTGTTGAGTTGGCTTCTTTAGCAAATGGTGGAGCACAGCAAAATTTGAATGCTCAAATCATAAAAGACTTTGATATTCTCCTCCCATCATTACAGAAGCAGAAAAAAATTGCGAATATTCTTTCATCCCTTGATGATAAAATCGAGGTGAATAGGCGGATAAATGATAATTTAGAGCAGCAGGCACAGGCATTGTTTAAGTCTTGGTTTGTTGACTTCGAGCCGTTTAAGGATGGAGAGTTTGTGGAATCTGAACTAGGAATGATTCCGAAAGGGTGGAGAGTGAAACAACTGGGAGAATTAATGGAAACAACATCAGGAGGAACTCCGTCTCGTAAAAATACTAGCTATTACAATAATGGTACTATCAATTGGGTAAAATCAAAAGAACTCCATGATAGGTTTATTATAGATACAGAGGAGACAATTACAGATGATGCAATTAAAGAATCATCTGCAAAAATGTTACCTTTACACTCTGTACTTGTTGCGATGTATGGTGCAACCGTTGGTGAGATAGGAATAAACGCAAAACCCATGGCATGTAATCAAGCTGTTTGTGATTTCCGTTTTCTTTTATATACATGTTTGTCCTTTTTAACAAAATTTCTCTCATTAATAAAGCTATAGGTTCTGCTCAACAAAATATCAGCCAAGTCATCATCAAGGGAATGAAATTAGCATATGATATAGATGTAATTAGTAAATTTAATGATATCATTGAATCAATGCTAATTCGTATAGAAAAAAATATGATAGAATCCTTTCGCCTTTCCTCCCTTCGCGACACCCTTCTTCCTCGTTTGATGTCGGGTGAATTAAAAATCAATGATATAAGCGTATAAGAATTATGGAAACTCCTCGTCCAAATAAGAATAGTGCATTGGAATCCGCTGCCATGATAGACACCGTACTGCGGTGCGAGAAGAACTGGGAGACGTTGCATTTCTACCAGAAAACCGTGGTGCTCTATCAGCTGACCTACGTGTTCTGTCAGCGGTTTCTGCCCAAGTATGGCGACCGCACCGTTGACCAGATGGTGCAGGCAGCCCGTTCGGGCAAGCAAAACATTGTGGAGGGAATGGCCGACGGCGTCACTTCGATGGAACTGGAAATCAAGCTCATCAATGTGGCTCGCGCCTCGCTGAAGGAACTGCGTGAGGACTACGAAGACTACCTGTTGTCGCACCAACTGCCACGATGGATAAAAGGGCATCCCCGTTACAATCAGCTGTTAGACTTCTGCCGCCATCGCAACCAGTTAGCCGACTATCAGCCTTACTTCCACCGCTGGACAGACGAAGAGATGTCGAACGTGGCGCTCAGCCTTTGCCACTTCACCGACAAGATGATGATAAGCTATGAGAAGTATTTGGAGAAGGATTTCATAGAGAATGGAGGCATCCGCGAGCGCATGACCGCCGCCCGCCTTGGCTATCGCAACATTCAGCGAGCCACCATCGAGGCGAAAGACCGCGAAATCGCCGCCCTGAAAGCGGAGATAGAGAGGCTGAAGAAGGAAATAGAGAGGCTGAAGGACGGGATGGGCTAGGGGGACTAGGATGGACTAGGAGGACTAGGATGGGCTAGGAGGACTAGGATGGACTAGGAGGACTAGGATGAGCTAGGGGGATTAGGATGGCTAGGGGGACTAGGATGGACTAGGGAAAACTAGAAAAAACAAAACATAATGACTATGGCAGACTACAACGAAGACCATTATGAGCAGACGCTGATAGAGTTGTTCTCGGAGCAATTGGGCTATGAGTATGAGAGCGGCTACGACATTCAGAGCAGCTTTGCGGATAAGGACTATTACTGCCCTGTGTATCGTGAGCGCCTGATGACGATGCTGCGACAGCTGAACAAGGCTTTGCCTCAGACGGCTCTCGACGAGGCAGAAAGGAAGCTGCTCCACATTGAGGCAGGCAACATGGTGCAGAACAATGAGCTGTTCATGGACTACTTGCAGCATGGCATCGAGGTGAGTTTCCACGACGGCAAGGAACTGAAGAACGACATCGTGTATCTGGTGGATTACAGGGACGTGAGCCGAAACGACTTCCTGCTGGTGAACCAGTGGACCTACGTGGAGAAGTCGAAGAAACGTGCCGACCTGATTCTGTTTCTGAATGGTCTGCCCGTGGTGCTGATGGAGTTGAAGTCGCCATCGAGGGAGGAGACAGACGCCAGCGCTGCCTATCGCCAACTGAAGAACTACATGAAGGAGATTCCGACGATGTTCACCTACAACGTGTTCTGCGTGATGAGCGACATGGCGGAATCGAAGGCTGGCACGATTACTTCGAGCGAGGACCGATTCATGCAGTGGAAGTCGAAGGACGGCGTGTATGAAAGCACGGAGGTGGTGGATTACGATGTGTTCTTCGAAGGCATGTTTCGCAAGGAACGACTCATCGACATCATCAAGAACTTCGTTTGCTACTGCAAGGACGAGGGCAAGGACTATAAGATACTGGCGGGCTATCATCAGTATTTCGCCGTGAACAAAGCTATCCAGAGAACGCAGAATGCCGTGACAGGCGATGGCAAGATTGGTGTGTTCTGGCATACGCAAGGCAGTGGCAAGTCGCTGTCGATGGTGTTCTACGCCCATCTGCTGCAATCAGCCGTGTCGCAACCTACCATCGTGGTCATCACCGACCGCAACGACCTCGACAACCAGCTCTACAGTCAGTTTGCCAAGTGCAAGGACTTCCTGCGGCAAGTGCCCGTGCAAGCCACCACTCGCCAGCATCTGCGCGAACTGCTGGAAGGACGCAATGCCAATGGCATCATCTTCACGACGATGCAGAAGTTCGAGGACTACGACGCACCGCTGTCGGACAGACGGAACATCATCGTGATGAGCGACGAGGCGCACCGTGGACAATACGGATTCGAGGAAAAGGTGAACCCAGAGACGGGAAAAATTAGTGTGGGAACCGCTCGACTGATTCACGACTCACTGCCCCATGCCTCGTTCATCGGCTTTACTGGAACACCCGTGGCACTGAAAGACAGGAACACCGTTGAGGTGTTTGGCGACTGCATCGACGTGTATGACATGACGCAAAGCGTGCTCGACCATGCTACCGTGCCTGTGTATTATGAGAGCCGAGTCGTGAACTTGGCATTGGACGATGAGACGCTACGTCTGATTGACAAGGAATATGAAGTGCTGGAGGCGGAAGGAGCAGACGCAGGGCAGGTGGAGAAAAGCAAGCACGAGCTTTCTCACCTGGAAGAATTGCTGGGTGCGGACAGTACCATCGATTCGCTGGTGAAGGACATACTGCAACACTATGAGAACTACCGTGAACAGGAACTGACGGGCAAGGCTATGATAGTGGCGTACAGCCGTCCGATTGCCATCAAGATATACAAAAGGCTGCTGGAACTGCGCCCAACGTGGACCGAAAAAGTGAAGTGCGTGATGACCAGTGGCAATAACGACCCAGAGGAGTGGCGCGACATCATCGGCAACAAGCAATACAAGCAGGAACTTGCGAAGAAATTCAAGGATGACACAGACCCGATGAAGATTGCCATCGTGGTGGATATGTGGCTGACGGGTTTCGATGTGCCATCGATGGCAACGATGTATGTGTTTAAACCGATGAGCGGTCACAACCTGATGCAAGCCATCGCCCGAGTGAACCGTGTGTTCAAGGGGAAGAGTGGGGGACTGGTGGTGGATTACATCGGCATTGCCCAGGCATTGAAGCAAGCCATGAAGTTCTACAGCACGAACGACCGCAAGAAGTTTGGC
>OMTC01000295.1 GCA_900313845.1 uncultured Prevotellaceae bacterium | reverse complement strand
GATTACGCTTTCGGGAATGCATTCGTTATTATCGTATGTTATAGGTTTAGAGCCTAAAAAATTCTTTATAGTATCAATAAACTCCTTATCATAAATATCGAGTTTTATTCCTTCAATCCACAAACAATATCTATCATTTGCTTTTAATTCACCATTTATGTAATCACGATTGTATTTGTCTTTTTCCAAGCCATGAATAATAAAGTACCATTTTCCAACGTGTTTATGTCCAATTTGATTATATGGTTTACCAGTCCTGTTTTCATTCCACAATTGGAGTGCATAATCACGACTATTACTTGTCAATACATCCATAATGGTTCTGACTTTTTGCTCAGTAGGAAGCAGGCTGGCTCTCAACAACTCTTCACTGTTTCCACTCTTATAAGCATGGTTTAAGTTGATAAGTTTTTCTTGTATCAAATACTTATCCACTTCATTCTTTGCAATGACATCTTTCAATATATTTCTTCGAAGCTCGGAGAAATCACCTTCTTTGATGTTTGTCCATTCTATGTGCTCGTATGGAATCTTTATAGGTTCACCTACGTTGAAGAGGAAATCGAACTGCTGACGATAATTGTTGGTAATGGTTGGTTCATCAATCAAAACAACATTCTCTGCATTGATATTTGCATGGTATGTCCAATTGTATGAGCCTGTTATTACTTTATCATCAATGATGCAGAATTTATTATGCATTGTCGCATTATTTGCAGTGTTTGCAAATCGCACTTCTGCACCTGCATTTACCAAAATGCCGAAATCTAAACCAAATTCATTTCTAGTAAGAATGTCATTAAGTATGAGAACTCGCACATTGACATTTCTATGACAGGCGTTAACTAAGCAATCGAATAGACGTTGATTTGTAAACCAAGCAACAGCAACAAAGATAGATTCTTTTGCTGTATTTAATTTGATAGTGATAATGTTCTCTATGTCTTGAAAATAAGATTGTGTCATACCAATAGAATGAATTCAGATTTACTTGTCGTCGTAATGACCATAAAGTTCTATAGAATACTTTCCCATATATTGTTGATGTCTTCTATAGGTGTGGTGTTGCTGTTCTTGATGTCTTCCAATCCTTTTTGTATTGCCAAGAGTTCTTCGGGTGAGGGTGTGTCCTCATCGTTGACAACATTGATGACAAGAGTGGGCGCATTCTCTCTGGTGACATACACAGGTTCCTTTTCTGCCAATTCAAAATACTTCTTTTGATTGGCATTAAATTCATTGGTATTGATAATCTGCATGGCTTGACAATCTTAGTTATTCAGTTCAAATGTATGAAAAATAATTATGGCCCTTGCAAAAAAGAGTGAAAAGTGAAGAGTGAAAAGTGAAAAAACATCTCTACTTCTTGAACACTTTCTTCACTGTTCCATTGCTGAGGCGGATGATGTTGATGCCTTTCGATGCTGCGGATTGCTGGATGCCCATGACGTTGTAAATCACTTGGGTGGTGCTTCTCGCATCATTCTCGGTGGCGGGGATGGCATCCGACTGCTTGGATGCTTGGCGGAGAGGAAGCAGATACCAGTTGCGATGCCCGTTGGTTACTACGTTGCCATAGTCCCACAGTCCCACTTGTGTGCCCGCTGCATACTGGCTGTTGCTGAGGTCGAGACTCTTCTTGTTGCTGCTGCTGGTGATTTTGCAGAACACACCATCCACAGATTCTATGTTGAATAGCTGGTAGTTGGCTCCCGTGTAGTTGTTCGTGGTGAGCAAGGAATACGAACTGCTTGCTGCCAACACGTCGCCATTGGCGTTTCGGAGTGCGTAGCGCCCGTTGGTGCCAGCGACGAAATACCATTGTTGCGATGCATCGACGATGAGCGAATCGTTGGCTCCCTCTTCAGAATACTCTGCCCATTGGATGCTTTCCAAGGTGACTTTCTTGCTCTTTGCCTGGAGTGCTACCTCGGTGCTGTATTGCGGAAGAATGAGATAAGGCGTGTCGGTGCGCACCAGCATTTCCTCCTCGCTTGGCTCCTCCATGGAAATAGGAATGAGCAGGGTGGTGATGGATTGTGCAGGCAGTTCCACTTCGAGTTGCTCTCCATTGGTCTTGAAGCCCGTGGTGGTGCGTTGGTGGTTCTTTGCCTCGGTCGTCTGGTAGCAAGTGATGCTGCCTCGCGTTTTGCAATCGGTCAGTTTGATGTTGTGGGTGGATTGCGTAGCACTGGCATTAAGTAGCACGAGCACAAGCGTGTCGCCCGCTTCGTTCACAGCAGCCAAGCTATGTGGCGAAAGGCTGCTCACGAAGGAATAGCCTTGCTTGATGTGGCTTGTGACTTGTTGGCGCACGTAGTAGTTCTTCACGCGAGAATAGGTTTGCGCTTCGAAACTTCCTCGCACCGTGCACCACTGGTCGTTGGCTTCCTCCACGTATTGCCAATCCACCCATGCCGATGGCAGCATCATACGGATGTCGCTGAACATTCGCTGGGTGAGTGCCAAATTGCCTCCAATGCCGTTGCCTCCGCTTCCCGTCTCGCTCATCCACAGTTTTTTGCCTTCGGAGCGTGCCAACGAACCGATGCGACTGCGGCTGACATCGTCGGCTGAGTAGGTGTGCGTGTTCCATTGTCCGACGAGGTCGAGCACTTTTCCGTCGCGTTGGTATTCCTCAAAGATGCTTACGGAGATAGGCACGCTGGTTTCGTCCGACGAGGAAATCACCGTGTTGAGTCCCGAAGCTTTCAAGATAGGCGCCAGCACCTTGATGAAGGCAATTTGTGAGCGACCGTCGAAATGGCATCCCTCCTGCGGACCGTTGGCATACCAGAAGGAAGTGGCGGACTCGTTGAATGGTTCAAGAGTGGCGAATTCTATGCCGTAGGTGTCCTTGTAGTGCTTGCACACATCCACCAAATAGTGGGCGAATTCTTCGTAGTATTCAGGTTTCAGATTGTCCTTTCCTCCATCCACATTGCCAGAGCAGCATCCGCTGTAGGTCATGTAGTACGGGCAGCTGTTGCTGAAAGCTTCGAAGATGGCATCGGGACGCTCAGTCGTAATCGGCATCGGAAGAGGTCTTGAATCCCTCCATTTCTGCACGCAGTCCCTTGCCCCTGCCCATGTGGTGCAGGTCGCAGTTGCGGTTCTCGGGGTCATCGCCTCCACCGATATTGTAGCGGAAGATATTGTAATTCAATCCTGTTGGGCTTGTCAGCCAATCCACTATCTGGTCTATCTTCGCATCGTCCCAGGCTCCACACATGCGTGCCCACCAACAGAGCGACACGCCCCATCCCTCGTTCTTCTGACGGCGGTCGGAAGGAACCACCAAGTAGGATTCCGACAAGGTAGGTTGCTTTCCGTCTTTCTCGTCGCTGAAATACCAGTAGTGCTTGGCATCGTTGCCGTCCTTGTCGCTGTAGATATTCGAACCGCTGTCGTTGGCATCCGTACCCAAATATCTGCCATTCGATTTGTTGCGCAAGCGGAACATCTCCGTTTCGTTTCCGTCGATGGCATAGAGTGCCTTGTCGGTGGAACTGTCATCTTCGAAGTAGGTGTTCCAACTGCCATTGAGTGTCATGTAGGTTTCTGTGCCGTCGGCTTGTTTGTGCACAATCAGATAATAGCCATCGCCCACAGGTCGCAAGCTGAGTTTCACAGTTTCGGCACTCGACGGACTGAAAATCACGGCGCGTCCGTCGCTTCTTCTTCCCGCCACCATTCCACTCGAATGTTTCAGATAAACACTTCTATCGGCTGCCCATGCCATGCTCTGAACGGCGAGCAAAAGGACAGACATAAACGTCATTTTTAATGCTTGATTCATAGTAACTATCATGTTTGAGAAATACGATGTTGCAAAGATAAAGGAAAAAAGTGAGAAGTGAATCAGGAATTTAAAGGTTTTTTGCTCGACGAAGTCAAACCTGAAACTTGAAACCTGAAACTTGAAACCAGCACGAAGTGCAGTGAAGAGTGATGAATACCGTTTTTTCTGTTATTTTTGTATTACAATTACATGACAGAATAGAGAGGAGAAAAACTCTTTGTAAGCAGGAAAACAAAAATACATGTGTTTTTATAGGTTTTGTCTTTCTTTTTATTATTTTTGCGCACATTTTTCATTCAAATATGTAACATACATGAAGAAATTGTATCTGAATCCTTCTCTGAAGGAAGAGGAAATGAAACAACGTTATCAGATTTGCAGCCCGAGTCAAACGTTGGGCATCACCATCTCTGGCTACAGTAATAAGGGTGGGGGATTCTCTTCTGTTGATGAAGAGGCTATTCCAAATTCTGTTTTTAACTATGATTGGCCTGCTCGTCCTCTGGGAAGTTCGGGTGGCGGATTTATGGAAAGTCGAAACGATTTGATAGGTAATGAATGATGAGTGAAGAGTGAATCAGGGATTTAAAGGATTTAAAAGGATTCTTGAAAATTGAAACTTGAAACCAGCACGAAGTGCTTTGAAAAAGTGAAGAGTGAAAAATAATAAAGGGCATTGCGAAGGACATGAAAGGAAAAGAGAAGATAGGGATTTGGATGATCTGCTTGATATGGGTTTTGGTAGCAGGCTGCTCCCATTCGGAGGATGATGCTGTCGTGCCTGTTAACAAGGACGTGAAGACGCGCTTGCTTACCTTCACGCAGGTGGAGAATAGGGGCTCGAGAGC
>OMTC01000397.1 GCA_900313845.1 uncultured Prevotellaceae bacterium | reverse complement strand
GCCAGTTGCCAATCCAGTTGGCTGGCAAATCGACGTTGAGCGTGTGTTTCACGCCCGAGTGGAGGTAGAACTGCAGCTGTTGAGCACCTTTCTGAACCACTCCGAACTGCGTGTTGCCCTTCGTCACGTAAGGAGCACCTTCATACCATCCGCTCAATTTGCCAGGCTTCACATCGAAACTGATGGTGAGTGCCTTGCCTGAGAGTTCCACGTTGTTGCTCCGATAAACTTCCACCCACTCGTCGTGTCCGCTGAGGTGGAGCACACCCTTCTCGACTTTGGCATTGCCCATGAGGTGGGCAGGCGTGTGGAACGGAGAACTGTCGGTCAACGGACGGATATGCTCTGTGAGTCCTGGGTTGACAAAATCCCAGATGGCACCGCCCATCACACGTGGATGACGGCGAATGACATCCCAGTATTCATCCAATCCGCCTCCGGCATTGCCTGCCACGGAGAGGTATTCGTCCATGAACGACGGACGAGGGTCTTCAGACTCGGGCACCATCGCCGTGTTCATCTCCAGCTCGTATGGAGTAGGGTAGCGTGGTCCGATAATATCCTCACCAGGATGGGCGTAGGCATTGCCGCCATACATGAAATAGCGGGTTGGGTCGTACTTCTTTCCTTCCTTGACTACTTCCGTGATGAGCGGTCCTTCGCCACTCTCGTTGCCTGCACTCCAGAAGAGGACGCATGGGTGGTTGCGGTCGCGCAGCACCATCTGGCGGACGCGCTCCTGATACATGGCGAGGAACTTATTGTCGTTGGAGATGTATTCCGTGGCATGCGCCTCGTCGCCCGTCTCGTCGATGATGTAGAGACCGTATTCATCGGCAAGCTCCAGATACTTGTTTACAGGAGGATAGTGGGAAGTGCGAACCGCATTGAAGTTGTGCTGCTTCAGTATCTCCATGTCCTTGCGGATGGTGGCTTCGTTCATCACATGTCCCAATTCAGGGTGCTGCATGTGGGTGTTGGTGGCATTCACCTTGATGGGTTGTCCGTTGAGGTAGAACACCTGATGGCGGATTTCCGTTTCCTTGAATCCCATCTTGCTGGTGATTTGCTGCATGACAGTGCCCGCCTCGTTGAGCAGTTCGAGTTTCAGTTGATAGAGCACAGGAGTTTCAGCGGTCCACTTGTCGGGGTTGGAGATGAGCGATGAGAAATCAATCGACTTCTTCCCCTTGCCGTCCATCGTGAAGCGGTCGGAAAGCATCTCCTTCACCTTGTTGCCTTTGGAGTCGGAGAGAGTGGCGCGGACGGCATAGGCAGCACGCGTGTCCTCATATTTTTTCACATCGACTTTCAGCCTCAGGGTGGCATCGCGGTATTGGTCGTCGAGGTCAGTGGTCACGAACCAGTCGAACAATCGGGTTTTCGGTGTGGCATAGAGTGTCACATCATCAAAAATGCCCGCCAGTCGCCAATAGTCCTGTCCCTCCAGGTAGTAACCATCGCTATACTTCATCACGCACACGGCGAGCGTGTTTTTGCCTGGATGCAAATAAGGAGTTACATCATATTCCGCTGGTTCCTGTCCACCCTCGTTGTAGCCCACCTGCTGCCCATTGAGCCAGACGAACGATGCACTTTGGGTTTTCTCCATGCGCAAGAACACCTGTTGTCCCTTCCAAGCAGATGGCAAAGTGAAGGTTTTTCGATAGGCACCCGTTGGGTTGTATTCTCTCGGCACAAAGGGAGGATTCGCCTTGAAAGGAGCAGCCACATTGCGGAAGAGTGGGTCGCCGTAACCCTCCATCTCCCAGTTACTTGGCACATGGATAGTGGACCACTTCCCATCCTTGAAGTTTGTCGCAAAGAAATTCTGCGGCACTTCTTCTGGAGTATTGGCAAAGAAAAAACGCCAATTCCCATTGAGGGAAAGATGCTGACTCGCCAGATAATAGGCATGTCCCTCCTCTTGATTCTCTTCAAAAACGGAGGTGTTTTCCAAATAATCATACATGTGCTCCAGGTACTGAGCATTCATTTGCAGCGAGAAAGCTGCAAAAAGGCAAAGGGTAAGTCTTTTGATATACATATCGATGTAGTTTATAAAAGTTACTCGATTAAAATGTGTTGATTCTTAGCTGAGTGCAAAAATACTACTTTTTTTTGAAATAGTCTATTTTACACTATAAAAAGCTTCATGATGTAATGATAAAAACAACATGGGCTTTCACTCTTCATTCTACTCCCCTCGCCCTTCGGAGAGGGGTTGGGGGTGAGGTTTTTCAACATTTTTCATTACTTGGTCGCCTTCGGCTCGAAATGAAGTTTAAAATTGAAACGTAAAATTATTTTTAAAA
>OMTC01000128.1 GCA_900313845.1 uncultured Prevotellaceae bacterium | reverse complement strand
GCATTGATGATATTCACTTGCACGTCTTCTGGAATCACCTTCTCTGGCATGTCGCATGGCTCGATGTTGAGCTCGATGTTTCCGTGTTCAATTTCTATGTATTCCTCATTGAAGAGGTCCTTGCATTTTGCAACGAGTTTCTTCAGTTCTGCTGCCTTTGCAGATGGAGTTACCACCACCACATCCTCTTCGCGAGGGATGGCATTGCGCATGTTTCCACCATGCCAACTGCACACTCTTGCCAACTCAAGATTGACTGCTGCAAAGAGCAGACGACCCATCAATTTGTTTCCGTTGGCACGTCCTTCATTGATTTCGAGTCCCGAGTGACCGCCTCGCAATCCCTTCATCGTGATGCGATAAGCCTCCATGTTTTCAGGCTCGATGTTTTGCTCCTGGTATTCCATCGAACAAACCACGTCCATACCACCAGCACAGCCAATCGTGATTTCGCCGTCTGTCTCAGAGTCGAGATTGAGCAGATATTTGCCAGTGAGGATGCCTGCTTTCAAACCGAAAGCACCATACATGCCCGTCTCTTCATCCTTGGTAATCAGCACTTCGAGGGGACCATGCTCCACGTCTGTTGCTTCGATGATAGCCATAGCAGTTGCCACGCCCATGCCGTCGTCGCTTCCGAGGGTAGTGCCTTTTGCCTTCACCCAGTCGCCATCGATATAGGTCTCAATGGGGTCGGTAACGAAATTATGCTTGCTTTCCTTCACCTTCTGTGGCACCATGTCCATGTGTGCCTGAAGTACCACAGTTTCGCGGTCTTCATAGCCAGGAGTTGCATCCTTGCGCATCACCACATTGCCAGCTTCGTCGATGAAAGCTTCTGCTCCATTCTTCTTGGCAAAATCCACAAGATAGTTTGCAACTTGTTCTGTGTGTCCTGATGGACGAGGTATGCGGGTCAACTCATAAAAGCAGCGCCACATGTTTTTGGGTTCCAGTTCGTAAATTTCCATGATATGTTCGATTGAAGATTTTTTTTATTTGAAGAATCAAAGATTACTATTTTGAAAATAAACTATTGCTCTTTTTTGAAAACAAATCATTGCTCTTTCGCATCGCCTCGCGCTCCTTTCTCCGTATGCGGCGATTCTGTCGCCGCCTCCATCACGCTCCACGCTCCACGCTCCACGCTCCACGCTCCACGCTCCACGCTCCACGCTCCACGCTCGAAATACATGCGAATTTATATGACGTACAAAGTTATGCAAAATTTTCCTTTTAGGCATTGTTTTTCTTGTTTTTTTGTGATTTTTCTTTAATTTTCTTTCTTTTGCCAGCGCTCTCCATCAATTGTTCTACTGCTCTCCTTCAAAAGTTTTGCTGCTCTCCTACGCATTTTCTGACCCTTTCCTTCGCTTTTACTGAATTGCCGAGCCCTCAACGTTAACACGGCGAGCCCTCGTTATCGCAACGCCGAGCGCTCGCCATTTCGATAACGAGCCCTCGGCAACTAGTTAACTCCAAAGGAGCGGTTGGCTTAAGCCGAGTTAAAGGTTCAGTCAATCCTCAAAATCGCTTCAGATAATCCCGAAAAAAGATTCGGTAAATCCTCGCATGCACTTCAGGCAATCCCCCAAAGCGCTTCACAAAAATGCATGATTACTTCTGTCCCCAATCATCCCAAAAATTCCCATTATTCCCCATTCTCCCCATTAATCCCATCTCTCCCATTCTCCCCATTTCTTCAAGCTTCAGCCTTTTCCCTATTCCCCAGCATAATCAACGAGAAAACGCCCAACACAGGAATCAGTGCAGTTTGGATGGTGTGGACAATCAGCACGAAGGTTTCTGCATTGATGTCTTTCACGCCATAAAGCACAAAGATGGTTTTCACCGCAAAATGCCAAGGTCCCATGCCGTTTGGCGTTGGAACAATCACCGCGATGCTTCCCACAATAAAACTTACCAATGCAACAATGATTCCCAAGTCCTTCGTGAAATCAAAGCAGAAGAAAGTGATATAGTAGTGAAGAAAATAGCTCAGCCAAATGCCGATGGTGTAGGCGCTGAACAACCAAATGTTTTTCACGTCTTTCAGTGAGGTGATGCCAGTTTTGATGCCTTCCACTGTCGATTTGATTTTTGCCATGAAGGTAAAGCGACGAATGGCAAACCAAAGGAACACAAGGGTGATGATGCCTAAGGCAATCGTAACAATCCATCCCGTGGTAGTGAAAGTGTTGAGCCACGTGCCGATATTCGTGCCAGTCTTGGCGAAAAAGTCCATGAATATCCTCACTTGGGAAAGGAACACCGCACCTGCAATGAACAGAACGAGAAGTGTGTCGATGATGCGTTCAGTCACTACCGTTCCCAAGGATTTGGAAAACGAAGTGCCTTCGTAGCGAGTGAGCACACCGCAGCGAGTCACTTCACCTATTCGTGGAATGATGAGGCTTGAAGCATACGAGAGGAATATGGCATGAATACAAGTGCTTTTACGTGGCTTCTCACCAATGGGTTCCAAGGTTTGCGTCCAGCGTAAACCTCTGAAAACCTGTGCCGTGACACCAAAGACCAAAGAGAACAACATCCATCCCCAGTTCATGCCATGGGTCAAGGTCTCAGAGATGCGATGAAAATCGAATTCCCGATACATCCACCACAAAATTGCCAATCCTAAAAGGATAGGAAAGGCAATGTTCAAGGTGCGTTTTATGTTCTTGTTTTCAGTCAATTCCGTTCCGAAAATTTGGTGATATTGCGTATTTACACTATTTTTGCAGTGTCGATTCACTCGTCTCATGAGAAAATCGGGTGCAAAGATAAAGTTTTATTTGAAAACGAAAAAATTTTTTGAGTGCCAATGCCTCAGTTTTAAGTACAAAATACAAAGAACAAAGCGCAACGTAGCAAATGAAGAAAGAATTAAATAATAGCATGAGCAATGTAACTACACCCCTCACTCGCGGGGAGGGGCAAGGGGGTGGGTCCGTTCGACCTAAAAAGTTTCTTGGTCAACATTTCCTCACCGACCTCAAGATTGCCAGTGACATTGCTGATACGGTGGATGCTTGTCCTGATATTCCTGTGCTTGAAGTGGGACCAGGTATGGGCGTTATGACTCAGTTCCTTGTGAAGAAGCCACGTCCTCTGAAAGTGGTGGAGATAGACCGCGAGTCGGTGCCTTATTTGCAGGAGCATTTTCCTACGTTGGGAGATAACATTATTGAGGCGGATTTCCTTCAAATGAATCTGGAAGAAGTGTTCGACGGAAAGCCCTTTGTTCTCACGGGAAACTATCCCTACAATATTTCTTCACAAATCTTCTTTAAAATGTTGGAAAACAAAGAATTAATACCTTGTTGTACGGGTATGATTCAGAAGGAAGTGGCGGAGCGAATGGCGGCTGAACCAGGGAGTAAGACATACGGTGTTTTGAGTGTTTTGATACAGGCTTGGTACGATGTGGATTACCTCTTCACGGTGCATGAGAATGTGTTTAACCCACCTCCAAAAGTGAAGAGTGCTGTGATTCGCCTCACTCGAAATAGCAAGAAAGAATTGGGCTGCGATGAAAAACTTTTCCGTCGTATCGTGAAAACCGTCTTCACGATGCGTCGCAAGATGATGCGCAACGGAATGAAACAAATCCTTGGCAAGAACCATCCTCTCCTTGCCGACCCCGTTTTCAATCTCCGTCCAGAACAACTCTCCGTAGAAGAATACATTCAACTCACCAACCAAGTGGCTGAAGCACTTGTCTTAGGAAATAATCATCTCAATTAAATTTTTATCGTTACGAAAAGCAAATGTTCTTGTTTTTTTCACTTTTTCTTATTCTCTTATTTTCTCATTTCCGAAATAAAACCTTAACTTTGCGGCGATTACTATACTAATTTAAATCAAACTAACAATGAAAAGATTTTTTATGGCTATGATGCTCTTGGCTTTTGTCGTTGGGATAAAAGCACAAGAGAATGCTCCCCAGTTAGAGTATGTGGTGGAATTGAAGGTGAAGTGCGAAGGTGCTTATCAAGTGGGGCAGACTTCCCACGGCAATCGCTTCATTATTCCTATTGTGGGCGGTACTTTTGAAGGTCCCAAGATGAAAGGTACCATCTTTCCTGGTGGAGCCGATTATCAGTTGCAAGACAATGAGCATGGACGCACAGAAGTAGAGGCTATCTACAGCATCAAAACGGATGATGGTGTGAATATTCATGTTCGCAACAGAGGACTAATTTGCACGGGCAAGGACGAGAATGGAAATCCTCAGTTCTATTTCCGCACAACACCTCAATTTGAAGCACCTTTCGACAGCAAGTATGCCTGGCTCAATAATGCCATTTTCGTTTGCCAACCTGCTTTCGGTGGAAATGATGGCACCATCAATCTGAAGATTTGGAAGGTGAAATAACGCTCAATGGCAAAGTTTAGAAGGTAAAATTCTCTAAAAATCAATATTATTATGAAAGTAAAAAGTTTTCTTCGTTCAGCATTAGCTGTAACTGCTTTGATGACATGGGGTGTCATCAGCATGAGTTTCACAACAGATGATAAGCCTACTTCTCGCGTAGTGGAAGATGGTGGTACAGGCCCTTACAAGGCAATTATGAAGGAAGAGCCAACCCTCGATGCTCACACTATTTTCGTGCCACAAGACTTATCAGTATTCGGCAAGAAAAATGCACTTCCTGTGCTCGTATGGGGTAATGGTGCTTGCTACAATTCACCTTTTGAGCACTATAAGTTCCTCAACGAAATTGCTTCTCATGGTTATATCGTGGTAGCAACAGGCTATATGCCTCAGGAAGGAGAACGCTATCAGGGTCCGATGTCCACAACGCAACAACAGCTGGAGGCAATGGATTGGGTGATAGCTCAAAATGCTGACAAGAGTTCTCCTTATTATAATAAGATAGACGTGAAGAATATCTGCGTGGCAGGTATGTCATGTGGTGGACTTCAGACGCTCTTCAATTGTGCTGATAAGCGCATCAAGACTTTGATGATTTGCAACAGTGGACTCTTCAACCAACAGAATGCAGGTAGTGCTGTGGGTGGAATGCCTATGCCTCCAAAGTCAAAACTCAAGGAGATTCATTCGTCCATCATCTACATTCTTGGTGGTGAGAAAGACATCGCATACAACAACGGTATGGACGACTTCCATCGCATCGACCATGTTCCCGCTTGTGCAGCAAACTTCCCAGTAGGGCATGGTGGCACCTACGCTCAGCCTCATGGTGGTGAATTCTCAGTGGTAGCCCTCGCTTGGCTCGACTGGCAACTGAAGGGTGACAAGAATGCATCCAAAATGTTCAAAGGTCCAGATTGCGAACTCTCCAAGCGTCAGGATTGGACCATTGAGAAAAATGATTTGCTCGATAAATTGAAGTAATTTCACGGATTTTTGTAAAGATCCTAAAAGACTTTGTTTGTTATATTTTGGAAAGAAATTAGAATAATTAGAATAATTTTATCAGAAATACATGTTTTTTAAAAAGCAACACCTATTTTTGGAGTAATTATTCTAATTATTCTAATTTCTTTCCGAAAACAATCAATGTCATTTACACCAAGTTTATTTATTAGTCCTTGGATTGTTGTTGTGCATCCCATGCCATTTTTGCGCGGAGGAGAGTTTCGATTTGTCCTGCATAACTGGAGTTTTTGCTTTGGGTTTGCAGGATGTGGCGCATGTTTTTGGCAAAAAGACTGATGTCGTTGATGTGGATGCCATGACCTAATTCAATTTCTCCTTGAGGATTCGTGTCAATCCATGCAAGGAGTTCGTCGATGGTTTCTTGTGGATATTCGGTTTGGAAAATATTTTTCATTTTCTCATTTTTCATTTTTCATTTTTACTTTATTCTGAAGGAGTTCCACGATGGTTTTTCCAGCACGTTCGGATGCCCCCGCAGGACCGAGGATGCGGTTCATTTCTTCGTAGTCGGTAAGCATTTGTTGGCGCTTGGTGCCACCAGGAAGGATGTCACGAAGTTCCTTCACAATGTTTTCTTCCTTCATCGTGTCGGCAACGAGTTCGCGGACGATTTCCGTTGCCGCGGGGGCGTCGATGCAGCCGATGGGCGCGTGCATGGAGAGGA
>OMTC01000294.1 GCA_900313845.1 uncultured Prevotellaceae bacterium | reverse complement strand
CAGCACCCTTCTGTTCTCGCCCTCCATCTTCGCCAGAGCAAAAGTCCTGTACTGATTCCTATGCCACAGCTCCATCCTTTCAATCATCTCGCCCAGCGTCATCTGTTCCAAGTCGAAGGCAGGCTGATAACGAGCCTGATCGTCCCCCTTCGTCAAATACATTTCATTCAGAAGTCCCACATCCGCCATCATCCGCAACAAATCGCACACCACCTGCTGCGGGAATGACGTCAGTCCCACTCGTTCCCTGATTTCCCTTGCCGTCATCGGTTGTTTCTTCTCACCGAAATGCTGACAAATCGCCCTCAGCATCACAGCACAAACCTTCATCCGATAGTTATGGCTTATGTCATACGTATGCACAAAATAAGTCAACATCCAATGGTTCTGACTCACATAACACAACTGAGCAAAGAACAAGAACACCATCCACGACAACTGCAGCCACAGCAACAGCAATGGCAAAGCCGAAAGTGAACCATACACCGCACTATAACTCGTAAACATCACCTGCACCCTAATATAGACGGTTTGCAGAAGGATAATGCAAAGGCTCGACAGCACACCCGAAACCAATGCATTCAGGAACTTCACCTTCGTATTCGGAATGAAAATATAAAAAGCCGTAAACGCAACCGACAGCACCACCACCGGCGACAGATTAATCAATGTGCGCACCACCGGTGCCAGCATCTCATAGTTCAGCAAACGGTCGGCAATTCCATTCGTGAAAATCAACATACCCGACAGCAAGATAATCACCACAGGCACAATAAAACTCAGAGCTATATAGTCAATCAACTTCCGCTTAAACGACCTCGTTTTCCGAATGCTCCATATCTCACTGAACGCATCCTCCACGTCGCGAATCAGCATAAACACGGCATAGACCATCAGCACGATGCCCCATCCCAACACACCATATCCACGATTATAGCTCAAGTACGACTTCGAGAAATCCAAAATAGCCTCCGCCGCCGTAGGTTGCACGGCAAACACCTCCAGCACAAACTTCTCAATCTCCGCCTGGAACCCGAATCCCTGTGCCACCGCCAACAGCAATGCCACCACTGGCACCACCGACATCACCATATCGAACGCCAACGAAGTTGCCCACACATACGGATTTCTCAAAACAAACTCCCTCACCGTCGCCACTATCACTCCCAACAACTGTCGCCACATCCGCTTCAGTCCGCTCTCTCCATCCTTCTCTTGCCACACGCCAAACAGCTTACTTCACGTTTCTTTCAATCCACAATCGAAACAATGGATCGGAGATATACACATCCTGTTCCTCTGTGTCGATAATTTCCTTGGCAATCAGCGACTTCTTGGCAGACTGAATATTTGCAGAACTCTCCAACTTGTATTTCCGCATAATCTCTTTCCTGCTAAACCCATTCCTCACTCCACTCGCCATCGCCTTCAGAAACTTCATCTGGAACGAAGTCAATCCCTCCACATCGCGTTGGAAAAACGGACGATTCTGTTCCAAAAGCGTATCGACGGCAGTTTCCACAAATTCATCCGTCACCACCTTCTCCGTTTTATACCACACACCCCAAGCTAATTGCTGCACATAGGACGAGAGATTCTCCGAAACCTCGCAAATACGTTGTGCCTGAGCATCCGATATTTCCTTTCCAGTCTGCTTGAATTTCGAAACTATATAAGGGACCCATTCCTCTGTAGGAATCTTTTTCAGAAACATCATATCACCAAACTTATAGAAAGGACAGGAAGCATCACTGAATATCTGAGTCATCAGGTGTTTCTTCGAACCAAACATGCAATACGTCGTATTCTGCTGATGTTGCCAAACGGTACGCAGTACCTTCTGAAATTTCACAGGGTCGCTGAAAAAGTCAATCTGCTGGAATTCATCAATACAAACCACCATGCGCACACCCTTCTCCTGTGCAATCTTCTCAGGCAACTGCAAAATATCCTTCTCCGTGCCATCCTTCTGGTTCCATTCAAACGACAAAGCAAAGTCATTCAGAGGATCAGAGCCAAACGAAAACTTAGGCGTGATATTCGACAAGAAATTCTTTCCCATCGCTATCCTTTCATCCAACTTCGACGATGTCTGCTTAATCACTTCATTGGCAAACAGATGATAGAACTCATACTCCGACTTACAAGCAAAAACATCCAAATAGACAAACTTCACATCCGTTCTTGTATTCGAATCTATCACCCTCTTCACCAGCGATGTCTTTCCCCATCGTCGTGGAGAAATCAGCACCGTATTGATTCCATGCGTCAAGTTAGCAGACAACCTTTCAGCCTCCTCGCGCCTATCTGTGAAATAACTACCATCCACAGCCTTACCAAAAACAAAGGGATTTTCCTGATAATTCATAACATCCTTAAATGAAACGTCCAACTTTCGGCAGCAAAGTTAGTAATAATTTTCTTAGTAACAACTTTCTTACTAACAAACTTCTTACTTTTTCTTTGAGAGTACTAAATCTTTACTCTGATTGGCATTGACTTGCCGTCTGGATGGCTTCTCTCCCCCTCGGGGGAGCAGGAGGGGGGCCTTGAGCAGCAGGGGGCTCCTCTTCGCTTGTTCAGACTTTTTCCTTCGATTTTACTGCACTTTTCCTTCGATTTTACTGAAACATCGAGCCCTCAACAAAAATACGGCGAGCCTTCGCCATCGCAACGCCGAAGGCTCGGCAAGTCGATGACGAGCCTTCGGCAACTAGTTGAATTCAAAGGAGCGCTTCAGTCAATCCACAAATTCGCTTCTGAAAATCCCCAAAAACGATGCACTAAAAGCAGTAAATACGATAGTAGCGACACAAGAATTTAGTGATAATAAGTATTCGGAAAGAAATTATAATAATTAGAATAATTTCTCCAAAAATAATTATTTAACGAATAATATCAAGGAGTGTCACTTCGTGACAGAAATCTAACAAATCATTTCAAATCTTTCAATAATCTTCAAAATAACATATGTATGATTTGTTTAGATTTGAAAGATTTCTCGCCGTAGGCGACTAAATATCAAAGATTTCGCATCTTGCGAAACTTGAGTAATTATATTAATTTTTCTAATTACTTTCCAAATAAATCTATTCGTTACTAATCCTTTTTTAGAAAAAAGACTCATTTCTTTTTTTCTTTTCTCTCTTTTCTTTTATCTTTGCAATGTTTTATCTTTGAGGATAAAAGAACGATAAAAAGATATGAACCAATTTATTTTTTATAGTATGAAACGAATCTACTCTTTCCTTTTTGTTACGATGTCGATGTTGATGCTATCGGTTAATTCTGCATGGGCACAATACGTAAAAGTCACTGCTCCGGATGGAACAGAGTCTTGGATTGAAATCGAAGGAACTATCAATGGTACGAATATTGAGATATATAAAGGCAGTAGTGAAAGTGCGATTGATAAAAACACAAAGGGTTCTATCGACCTTAACGAAGTGTGGTCTCGTAGTGGTGGTAGAGGAACTAATTACCAAGTGACCAGCATCGGGGATTATGCGTTCTATTACTGTAGTGGCTTGACCTCCGTTACGATTCCTTCCAGCGTGACAAGCATCGGGTATTCTGCGTTCGAGAGTTGTAATGGCTTGACCTCTGTTACAATTCCTTCCAGCGTGAAGAGCATCGGTGAACATGCGTTCCTTATTTGTAGTGGCTTGACCTCTATTGTTGTAGAATCAGGCAATTCTGTTTATGATTCCCGAAATAATTGCAATGCTATTATTGAGACAGCTTCAAATACTTTGATAGCAGGATGTAAGAATACTATGATTCCTTCCAGTGTGAGGAGCATCGGGGTTAGGGCGTTCACTAATTGTAGTGGCTTAACCTCCATTACGATTCCTTCCAGCGTGACAAGCATCGGGGTTTTTGCGTTCGGTGGCTGTAAAGACCTGACCTCCATTGTTGTGGAACCAGGTAATACTGTTTATGATTCCCGAAATAATTGTAATGCTATTATTGAAAAAAACTCAAATATTTTGATAGCAGGTTGTAAGAATACTAAGATTCCTTCCAGCGTGACAAGCATCGGGATGTCTGCGTTCGCTGGTTGTAGTGGCTTGACATTCATCGTTATTCCTTCCAGTGTGACAAGCATTGGGGTTTATGCGTTCGTTTATTGTAGGGGCTTGACCTCCATCGTTATTCCTTCCAGCGTGACCAGCATCGGGTATGATGCGTTCTATGGTTGTACATATTTAAAAGATATAACTTCTGGAATCACTGATGTTTTTGTTACAGGAACCAGAGCTTTCTATGGTTGTGAAAATGCCACCTTGTATGTTCCAAAGGGCTTGGTTGACACGTACAAATCTACAGCAGACTGGAATAGAATCAGCAATATCGAGGAGATGATTTATAAGATTCCATTGACTTTGGCATGTAATAGTAAAGGTAAAGTGCTTGTGAATGGTGGTATTGACTTTTCCAACGATGTTGATAATTTAGATG
>OMTC01000293.1 GCA_900313845.1 uncultured Prevotellaceae bacterium | reverse complement strand
ATGAGGAGGCGACGGGTGAAGTTGATGAGCTCGGAAGCGGAAGCGCAACCCGTGATGCCACCATCGCCATCGAAGTCGGTGCCGATGCCTACGTGCTCAATGCCCATCACATTCACCATGTGGTTGAGGTGCTCGATGGCATCGAGAATTGAAGCTGGTTCGGGGTCGGGACGGAGGAAGCCATGATACATGGTGACTTGTGCCACACCTCCCGAACGGGCAAGTGCCCGCATCTGTTCGTCGGTGAGATTGCGAGGATGGTCGCAAAGGGCACGAGCGGATGAATGGGAACAAACGATTGGGAAGGCACTGATGTCGATGGCATCGTAGAAACTCTTCTCACCAGCATGACTGAGGTCTACCATCATACCCACGCGGTTCATTTCCTGAATGACCTTGGCGCCGAACTCACTCACACCATTGTGCTCATGGTTGCCTCGGGCTGAGTCGCAGATGTCGTTGTCACCATTGTGGCAAAGCGTCATATACACCACCCCACGCTTGCGGAACTTCTCCACGTTAGATAGGTCCTTGCCAATGGCATAGCCGTTCTCAATGCCTAACATGATGGCTTTCTTTCCTTCGCGTTTCAAGCGATAGAGGTCGTCGGGCGTATAGGCAATCTCCACTGCCGAACAGTTCTTAGCCACCATCTCCTCAATCTGCGTGAGGATGCGGTTTGCCTTTGCCGTAGCATTCTCCAACGATACATCGTCGCGCTCCTTTTGCGCAAGGTATGCCACCATGATGGTGGAGTCGAGTTTTCCTTCCGTCATCTTGTGGAGGTCAACGAGGATTTTGGGGTCGCGCGAAGCGAAATCGATGTTCTGACCGAAGAACATCGGTGTGTCGCAGTGGCTGTCGAGGGAAAGGACACGGGCATGGAGTTGCTTGGCTGCCTTGAATGACGATGCTTCACGCACCAACCAAGCGAAGAGGGGTTTTGCATCCTTAGAATTCACTGAAGAAAGCGGAACATTGGCTGTTGCCACACCATCAAAGCTGTCGTCCTCCAAACATTCAGGATGCCACTGCACAGCAAGGATGGACTTGAATTCGGTGGATTCCACCGCTTCAATCACGCCATCGATGCTTCGTGCCGACACTCGCATGCCAGGAGCTGCTGTTTTCACGGCTTGGTGATGGAAGGAATTCACTGCGATTTCATCGTTCTGAAACACTTCATTTTGAATGCCTTTGCAAATACCCAGCATCGGAATCTGTCGGTCGTAAGCAAGACGCACCAAGAGGAGCTCTTGCTCGTCGCGCTCAGGACAAACGGAATGGAGTTGAGGAACGGGTTGCTCACCCAAGAGTAGCGGGTTGATGTCGCCACCACCGCTGAAGAGGATGCCATCCAGCGAATCGAGGTAGTCCTCCAAGTCTTGAAGAGCCTTCTTTCCGTTCACATTCGGAATGCGGAAAGGAGGAATGATGACAGGTATGCCTCCTGCACGAAGCACAGATTTGTAATAACCTTCAGCAAGGGTGCATTTCTGATTATCGTAATTGCCTGTGATGCCAATCACGGGACGATGTTCTCGCACGGAGAAATCACTATTGAGATAATTGTATTTTTCTTGGAACATATTTTGAAAATGAAGAATTAAAAATGAAGAATGAAGAATTTATTTTACTCTGCATATGGAATGAGTAATTTTCATTCTTCATTCTTCGTTTACTAATGTCTTAGTCTATAGCGAGCACCACCTAAAACTTGGATGATGCCTTTGAGTTCGAGTTCGAAGAGGGCGGAGGTGACTCTGCCGATATTGAGATTGGTGTCGATAACGATTTGGTTGATGTGCTTGTTGTCCGCACCGCGAAGGGTGTCGATAATCATTTTTTCGTCCTCACCAACATCGGGAAAGAGTTCCTGTTGCACGGCTTGTGCTTTCTTTTTCAGAGGATTTTCCCATTGCATCACCTCTAAGAAATCGTCGAGACAAGAGATGAGATGTGCCTTGTTTTGTGCAATGAGATGGTTGCAACCCTTGCTGTATTCGTCGTAAGGGCGACCAGGAAAAGCACAAACTTCACGATTGTAGTCTCCTGCCAATTCTGCCGTGATGAGAGCCCCACCCTTGGCTGCACTTTCCACCACAATGGTGCATAGCGACATGCCAGCCACAATGCGATTGCGTC
Organism: uncultured Prevotellaceae bacterium; assembly: GCA_900313845.1. GTDB lineage: Bacteria > Bacteroidota > Bacteroidia > Bacteroidales > Bacteroidaceae > UBA3839. The sequence goes on along the minus strand of OMTC01000293.1, from coordinate 2,768 downwards.
GCACGAAATTGCCTTTGTCGGGACGCGTGTTCGACATGTATTCCGTGAGGAGTCCACCCTGCGACACCATCTTGACTGCTGTCTGACGATGCACAGCAGGATAAATCGTGTCGAGTCCATGTGCCAACACGCCCACGGTTTTCATGCCGTTTTCAAGTGCGGCACGATGGGCATTGACATCCACACCATACGCCAAACCGCTCACCACGAGGGTGTCGGGATAGACTTTCTGCAAATCGGCAATGAAACTGCGACAGATGTCCTTACCCATAGGAGTGATTTTGCGCGTGCCCACCACGCTGATGATACGCTGTGCGTTCAAATCAGCGTTGCCCAAATAATAGAGGACCAACGGAGCATCGGGGCATTCTTTCAGCAAGAGGGGATAATCGTCGTCGTTGAGGGAAAGGCATCGAATGTTACTCTTTCGTGCAAATTCCATTTCTCGTTCGGCATCAGCGATGGCTTCATCCACATCGCGCAACACTTCAACGAGTTTTTCGTTTGCCTCGGGAATCACATCACGAATATCCTTCCGATGCTCAAAGACCGCCGTGGCACTTCCCATGGTGTCGTAGAGCAGACGTGCATTCATCAAACTGAGTCGAGGAATGCGCGTCAATGCCATTGCGTAAATGATTTCTTGTATTGACAAGGGGAGAAACTGTGTTAGAGTTTATTTGACAGACACTTTCAGTGGACTCTTCACCTGCTGAGCAAAGCGGGAGAGATAAGCCTCCCAATCCGTGAGGGACTGGAAGTTGGTAGCAGGATTGCGGCTCCAACCCGAACCGAAGTAATACGTATAAGTAGAAGAAGGCTTGTAGTTGCTGATGCCAAGAATATGACCGCAAGCACCTGGCAATCCCTCGCCAGCACGATATTCCATCTTGGCAGGCTTCTGCGTATAGACTGCGCCTACATAAATCTTGCCAAAGTCCTTGTTCTGCTTGGCACGATACTTCTCCTTATACTGATTAGGGTCGCCCAAATCCTCATAACCCATATAGCCAGCAGCTGTGTTGAGCACGTAAGCCGTTGGATTTTCGTTGTGAACGATGATACCCGTAGCGATTGGAGTTGGTTTGTTCAAACCGTTGTATGTCACCACAGCCTTGTTGAGTTGGGAACCAGCGTCGAGCGTGATGATACGAGTTTCGTTGTACTGCTGACCGTCGAGCGTTTCGTTGCCATAAACAAGTTTTACGGTGAAACGAAGCGGACCTTTATCAAGAATCTCGTAGTTGGTGTAGCACTTAGGATAAACAATGTCGGCACCGTTGTTGGCAAGGATGGCAGTAGTACCCGCACCGAGAGTTGGACCTACCTTGTAGCAGTCCATACCCGTGCCGTGGTCCACATGATAGCTCACGGCATTGTAAACATCGTCAGCCAAGTCGTTCTGACCGAGTTTCTGAAGCTTGCTGCGAACACTGCTGATTTCCTTGTCGAGTTCCTGAGCATAGCGTTCTTCCACGACGAGTTTCGATGTACGCTTGTTCCAGATGTCGTAACCCCAAGCACGCTCGCCACTCTTCTGCAAAGCAGGTCCATAGCAACGGAATGCCACGAGGTCGTTTTCCCAAGCCATATCATCGACACGCTCAGGGAACTGGCGACCGAACACGCGAGGCTCATAGAAACTGTGGATGCCTGGCTTCACGTAATAAACCGACTTACCCTTGGCACCAACGGCTGGCTGGAAAATCAGTTTCTGGTCGTAAGTGAGCTGCGAAGGAATTTCCTTTCCATCAGCATCGGTGACGATGAACTGATTGGTTTTACCCAAATTCTTCTGAAGCGTAGCCAACGGAATCTCCACCATTTCCGAGGTGCGAGCCGTATTGAGCGAGTTAGACACTGTGATTTTCACGGGATTGGCAGCCTGTAAACCCATTGATACGAGGACTGCACTGAGAAGCAACATGATTTTTTTCATACCTTTAGAATATTATAGTTTTCTTTTGCAAATTTAGTAACTCCAAGCCACAAATCAAAAGTTTTGCAAAGAAAATCGTCTCATAATCTGAGGATTGGAGAAAATGCGGCTAAATCGGCATTTTTAATACTTTTTCAAGTCATAGTATTTGTATTCCGCTAATCTTCCTCCAAAGATGATATCCTGTTCTTGGGCAGAACAAGCACGATACTGTTCTGCCAATTGATTATTCTTGTTATCGTTAACTGGATAGTAGGGTTCCATACCAAGCTTGTATTCAGCAGGATACTCTCTGGATATGACGGTCTTTGGACAATCATACACCTCCTGCCCAAACATTTCAAAGTGCTTGTGCTCAATCACACGAGTATATGGAATCTCCTTTTCGGTATAATTGACAACGGCATTGCCTTGGTAATTAGGTTTATCTATTACCTCTGTCTCGAAAGAAACGGTACGCCAATCAAGCCTTCCAAAACGATAATCGTAGAATTCATCGATAGGACCTGTATAAACAAGCTTGTCAGCGAATTGTCGCCAATCACGATATTCAGAATGGAAAAAGTCGATGCCTGTTCGGCATTCTATTCCATCTAACAATCCATCAATCAGTTTGTTGTATCCTCCAATTGGGATACCTTGGTATGAGTCATTAAAGTAGTTGTTGTCGAAGATAAGGCGTACAGGTAAACGGCGGATGATGAATGCAGGTAGTTCTGTGCATGCACGTCCCCATTGCTTTTCAGTATAACCTTTGATGAGTTTTTCATAGATGTCTTTGCCCACCAGCGTCAGTGCTTGCTCCTCCAAGTTTTGAGGCTCTGCAGGA
>OMTC01000292.1 GCA_900313845.1 uncultured Prevotellaceae bacterium | reverse complement strand
ATTTGCCAGGCTCAAAATATGGTGCCTACGTGAAGAGGAAAATACAAGGAGCTGAGTAAAATGTCGCACAAGAAAAGTTCACGCCAAAAGCGTGAAATACACAGAAACTGATTCCCTTTATTTCAGAGCTTTCTAAGTGAGATGAAAGAATAAAGAATGAAAAAAGTACTATATGATATTATCCTCTGCGCTATCTTGTGCATGGCTTGTACTCCACATCCTGAAAATGTGAAGCATTCTGATGCATTGCCCAAGATATATCCCGACTATATTGGCGTGACCATTCCAGCGAATATCGCTCCCTTGAACTTCAATGCCGCCGATGAAGCGGTGGAACGCATGGAGGTGACGGCAAGGGGAAGCAAAGGGGGAGAAATACATACGAATGGCGAATGGGCAGCTTTCGACCAAGACGAATGGCAAGAACTCACACAACAGAATGTGGGTGGTGAGATTCGCTTCACGGTTTGTATGCTGAAGAATGGGCAATGGACAGAATATCAGACATTTGCCATGTATGTAAGTACATGTCCCTTGGAAGATTATGGCATCACATACCGACGCATACCGCCAGGCTATGAGGTGGGTGGAAATATAGGCATTTATCAGAGGGATTTGCACTCGTTCAAGGAAACTGCCATCCTGCAGGAATCAGCAGTGCCAGGACAATGCATGAACTGCCATACGGCAAACCGTACCGACCCGAAGCAGTTCTATCTGCATTTGCGTGGTTCGCATGGAGGAACGGTCATTCAGCAAAACGGGCAGCGCAGATGGTTGGAAACCAAAACGAGCGAAACCATTGGTGCCACGGCACATGGATGCTGGCATCCCGACGGACGATTCATCGCTTTCTCACTCAGTCCTGTGGCTCAGGCTTTCTACGTTGGCACAGAACGACTGATAGAACCGTTCGACTTGAAATCGGACATGCTGATGCTCGATGTGGAAACCGACGAACTCATCCGAACACCCCTGTTGGAAACGGAGGACTACGAAACATTTCCGAATTTCTCGGCAGATGGGAAGAAGTTGTTCTTTAGTTCAGCCAAATACTATCAGGTTCCTGCATCGGTTGATAGCATACGATACAGCCTCTGCACGATTGAGTTCGACACGAAGACGAGATGCTGGGGAACGAAGGTCGATACCTTGCTCAATGCACAAACAGAAGGGAAGAGTTTCACGTTCCCTCGTGCTTCCTACGACGGCAAATGGCTGATGTATTGCCAAACGGATTTTGGCATGTTTCCTGTGGATCATCCCGAAGGCGACCTGTGGCTGATGGATTTGCAGACAGGCGAAAGAAGAGCATTGGAGGAAGTGAATTCCAACGATGCGGAGAGCTACCACAGCTGGAGCATCAACTCGCATTGGTTCGTGTTCACAAGTCGTAGAGGCGATGGCATGTACACCCAGCTCTACCTATCGTGCATCGATGAGAACGGCAAGGTGGGAAAACCATTCTTGCTGCCACAGAAGAACCCTCGGAAATACTACATGGAAATGTTCGACGCTTATAATTGCCCCGATTTCACGAAAACGAAAGTGGATTTCAATATGCGAGAAGTGAGGCAGGAAGTGTTTTCAGATAAACGTATTCAAGTGAAAATCAAACCATAAACAACATAGAACAATCATGAAAAAGATACTGTTTTTCAGTGCGATAGTTGCCTTGGCACTATCTATCAGCAGTTGTCAGCAGGCTATGCGCTCATCAAAAACATGCCACATCACAGGCGAAGTCACCGAAAGCGATTTGGAAGGAGTGAGAATCTTCCTCGTTCCCTATTTTGGTCCAAAGGATGCAGCGCATGTGGATTCCATCGAAATCGAAGACGGTATGTTCGAATTCACAACCGATACGCTGATGCTTGCACAGATTCTGGTGGATTATCATCACCGCATGAACACTCAGCCTCTGCTCATCATCACTGAACCAGGGGAAGTGAAGGTGAAGATAGGTCTCGACAGTTCGGCGTCGGGCACTGAGCAAAACGACATACTTCAGAGCTGGAAAATCCGCTCCGAGCAGCATAACACGCAATTCAGGCTCATGAACAAAACTGCACGCGATGCGGAAAAGGCAGGCGATAGCATCACCTACAAGGCATACAAGCAGAAGGCGGACAGCGTACATCTGCTGCATAAGCAATACACCCGGGAACTGGCTAACAGCATGAAGGAGGGCGTTCTTCACGACTTCCTGAAAGACCTCTACCCTCTCACCTACACGAGGAAATATCCCGATGGAAGGGAAGTGGTGTTTGATGCTGACACGAATGAACCAGTAGAAAGTGAAAAGTGAGAAGTGAGAAGTGAAAAGTGAGAAGCCTCACCCCCCTCTTAAATGAAGAATGAAGAATGAAGAATGAAAAGTGAAAAGTGAAAAGGAATCTAATGAAATACGGGAAATGGATAGCGGATGGCATCTTTGTTATCTGCACATTCATCTTTTGGAGAGTGCGCTATCCTTATGCACTCACCTATCAGGAGCAATTCCAGATGTTCTTGTGGGATGACGATTACTTCTGGGGACGAATGGCTGAACCAGGGGGATTGGCTCGATGGGTGGCTGAATGCTTAGTGCAGTGCTACAATAACGTGACGGTGGGTGCCATCATTCTCACCATCATCTTCCTCATGATTCAACAATTAACCTGGAAGCTGATGAAGAAAGAAAGCCCACTTTCCTGCGACTCCACTTCCAATGGAAACAAGAGCGAAGGATTGTCTTTTTTCTATGCACTCAGTTTCATTCCCGTTTTCGCATTGTGGTTTCAGATGGGAGATGAGAATACGATGCTCACCTTCCCTGTGTCGTTGCTTTTTGCCATGTTGGCTATGTGGCATTACACCTATATGCAGTTCGGAACATGGCAACGATACATCTATTTCATAGTGATGTCGTGCCTGCTCTATTGGATGGCAGGACCAGTGGTGCTGATGTTCGCTGTTTGGACAGCCGTTTGGCCTCTCGACACAAAGTGGAAACATTCTATAGGTATTTCAACACTCATTTTGCTCATCCATGTCGTCATCTGCTGCATCATCATTTGGGCTTCTGCACGAGTTCTGCCATACACGTCAGCAAGACTGTTCCGAGGTATTGACTATTATCGCTACCCACTTTTGATGCCATACCTCATGATGGCTATCGAACTGCTTTGCGTTGTGATTCCACTCTTTCCGTTGCGAGAACAGCAAACAATAGCGCATCCTCAGGAGAAAGGCAAGAGCACTCCATTGGGCATTGTGAAGG
>OMTC01000386.1 GCA_900313845.1 uncultured Prevotellaceae bacterium | reverse complement strand
CTATAGATAGTTGCTGATGGCTTTTAATTGCTATTGAAATGAAGGTTATTCAATTATCAAATGCTGAGTTTCTGCCGCATGTGACTGGATTGGTGGCGGAGGGACACGATGTGTCGATTCGTGCCAAAGGTCAGAGCATGCGTCCATTCATTGAGAGTGAACGCGACATTGCTGTGCTTTCGAAGGAGGAAGCATTTGAGGTGGGTGATGTGGTGCTGGCTGAAATCGAACCCGGACACTATGTGCTCCATCGCATCGATAAGATTGAGGATGCAAATGGAAAGGTGGTGAAGGGCAAGACGAAGGATGCAGATGCCAAGGTGACGCTTCGTGGCGATGGCAATGTGCCCAATCCGGTGAATGGCGGTGTGGAACATTGCGAGTTGCGGGATATTCGTGCACTGTGCAGTCAGGTTGTGCGGAAGGGCAAGACTTGGGATTTGAGAACTTCTCGCTTTTGGAAAGTGTATTCGTGGACTTGGCCAAGGTTGCTACCCGCAAGAAGGTATCTTTTAGCACTTTATAAGTTGCTGTGGCTAAGACAATTGCCTTATAGGTGGCAGAGGAAGTAAGGCCCCCCTCTAGCTCCCCCGAGGGAGAGAGATACCGTCTAGGCAGCTAAAACTCAAAAACTTATAAACTTAAAAACTCAAAAACTAAAATAACATGAAAATTAAAGAAGGATTTGAACTCCGTAGTATCTGTGGTGAGAATATCATCATTGCTCACGGAAAACAAAACATCAATTTCACGAAAGTGATTAGTTTGAACGAATCAGCAGCCGACGTTTGGAATGCACTCGTGGGCAAGGAGTTTACATTGGATGATATGGTGAAGGTGATTACTGACACCTATGAAATCGATGAGGCTACTGCTAAGGCTGATTGCGAAAAACTCCTTTCCGATTGGACGGAAGTGGGTTTTGTGGAGGAGTAATTCCTTACACTATCTCTGATTCTTGGCTTTCAACTGTGATGCGATTCAGTTGAGAGTCAAGAATTTTTAATCTAATACTGAATTCATTATTTAAATCATTTTGTTCTAACTATTATGAAGAAGACTATTTTTTTATCGTTGCTTTTGACGTGCAATATGGCAAAGGCACAGCGTATCCCTTTTGTGTATGAGCAAGAAAACACGGGAGCAAACGTTGAAGTTGCGCTACCTGATGTTTCGGAACTTCCAGTTGTGGAAAGTTTGACTGATCCGCTGATGTGGTCGAATGGAAAGGGTAGGGTAAAGAGTTTTGCGGAATGGAGCAAAAGAAGAGGCGAGATTGCCAAGGAGATTCAGCACTACGGCATCGGTGTGAAACCTGCCGTGGATTTGAAGGATGTGAAGGCTCGGATGGAAGGAGAAACACTCATCGTGGATGTGGAGCGAAACGGCAAATCGATTACACTGAAGATGGATTTGCATTACCCAAAGACTGGATCTGCGCCTTATCCGCTGATGATAGGAACGAGCAATAATTCCTTGCCTTCATGGATATTCTTGGAGCGTCCGATTGCTTATGCTACCTATCGCGAAAGTCAGGTAAACCCTTATTCTCAGTTTGGTGGTGAGAAGGGTGGACGTGGCATTTATCCTTTCGATTCGCTCTACCCTGAATACAAGGATAATGGTGCTTACGCTGAATGGGCTTGGGGTATCAGTCGTTTGCTGGATGGCTTACAGATTCTGGGTCCCGAAAAGACGAAGATTGATATGAAGCATATCGGTGTGACGGGTTGTTCCTATGCTGGTAAGATGGCACTTTATTGTGGGGCATTTGATGAACGCATTGCTTTGACAATTGCTCAGGAACCTGGTGGTGGCGGTGCTGCTGCATGGCGAGTGTCGAGCACAATGGAAGAAGTGGAAAGCATCGACCGCACGGATTATCATTGGTTCCAGGAAAGCCAGAAAACGAATTTCGGTGGGGAAAACGTAAAGAAATTGCCATACGACCAACACGAACTATGTGCTTTGGTATGTCCGAGAGCCTTGCTGCTATTGGGTAATCCCGATTATAAGTGGTTGGCAGATGAGGCGATGTATGTGTCTGCCAATGCAGCAAAAAAGGTATGGCAGGCATTTGGCATTGGTGATAGAATGGGTTATTCCATTCAGGCTGGACATCCTCACTGCATGCTTCCATCGGTACAATGTCCTGAAGTGGAGGCTTTCGTGGATAGGTTCCTGCTCGGAAAGGAATACATGAGAGGAAATGTCGGCATCGCTCCAATGTTTGAAGGTAAGGTAGATTTGGAGAGATGGATTAAGTGGTAATAACGTAGCTTTTACCGTGGAGCGTGAAGTGAGAAGCGTGAAGCGGTGTTTAGATAAAGCAAAACGTGGAGTGATTTCGAGAATTTGGTTATTCTCATTTTTCGCTTCACGTTTTTTCGCTTCACGCCTTTTCGCTTCACGCTT
>OMTC01000290.1 GCA_900313845.1 uncultured Prevotellaceae bacterium | reverse complement strand
GACGTGATGAACATGGCGAACAAGTATCTCAAGACGGATGCTTACGCACTCATCTACAAGCGTCAAGGACAGGACCCTAACGAGAAGAAGATTGACAAGCCTGCCATTTCTCCAATCGAGATGAACCGCGACAAGAGCAGTCAGTTTGTGGAGAACATCAAGGCTCGTCAGTTGGAGCCTATCCATCCTGTTTTCGTCGATTTCAACAAGGATTTGAGCAAGACCACGATGAAGAATGGTGCTGAGTTGCTCTATAAGAAGAATGTGCAGAACGGTACCTTCAACCTTGTTTTTGTTGTTCAGCACGGACAAAAGCAAGACAAGTTCTTGGAGTTTGCTTCCACCTATTTCGACCATCTTGGTACGAAGAAACAGAGTTTGCAGGAGATTCAGGCAGAGCTCTACAAGTTGGCTTGTAATGCTAGCATCAATGTGGGCGTCAGCGACACCCGCATCAGCATCAGCGGCTTGGCAGAGAACCAGGAGGCTGCTTTGGCTTTGTGTGAGAACTGGCTGAAGAATGTGCAGCCTGATGCTGAGGTTTACAACGAGTGCGTGCAGGACGAGCTCACTGCTCGTGGAATGGCAAAGAGCGACCAAAGCAGTTGCGGAAGCCGCTTGTTGGCTTATTGCACGTATGGTCCAAAGAACCCTTACACGGATATTCCTTCGGAAGCTGAACTCCGCGCCATGCAGCCTGCTCAGATGCTGAAGAAATTGCAGGATTTGAAGAACTTGCCACAGACTGTGATGTACTACGGTCCTTCATCGATGGAAGAGGTGAGCAAGATGATTTCCAAGTACCACAAGGTGAATAAGAGCGCTCAGAAGAACCTCAAGTACCAGTTGACGGATGACGATTACTACGTGCAGCAGAACACGCCAAACACGGAAGTGTATTTGGCTCCTTACCAGTCGAAGGCTGTGCAGTTGACCATGTATTCTGACAACGGTGAGAAGTATAACAAGGACCTCATTCCTTATATCAACATCTTCAACGAATACTTCGGCGGTAGCATGAATGCCATCGTGTTCCAGGAACTGCGTGAGGCTCGCGGTTTGGCTTACTCGGCAGGTGCCGCTTATTCGATTGCGGGTCTTCCTACTCAGCACAACACTTTCCGCGCTGTGATTGGCTCGCAGAACGACAAGATGGCTGATTGTATCGACGTGTTCAACGACATCATTGAGAACATGCCAGTATCGGAGAAGAGTTTCAACTTGGCAAAGGATGCAGTGGTGAAGCGTTACGAAACCAACCGTACCATTGGTGCGAGTGTGCTCAATGCTTATTTTGGTGCTCGTCGCAGAGGTTTCGACCACGATATCAATGCAGAGCTATATAATAAGGTGAAGACACTGACGATGGACGACATCATTAACTTCTCGAAGAGAAACGTGGCTGGTCGCAAATACAAGTATGCTGTGTTGGGCGACGAGAACGAACTCGACATGAAGAAGCTCGAAAGTGTTGGCACTATCCACAAGCTCACGCTTGAAGACATTTTCGGCTATTAATCATTCAACCAAAACGATAACGAAGACGAAGACCATTTTGCCAATCCAACGGAGGTTTTCGTTTTCGTTATCGTTTTTTATTTTGCAAAATCATGGACTCTGACTTCAAAGGAATGTTCGAGCAGGACGACGAAATGCGTCGTGCCGAACTCATCAGAAAAATAGAGCACTCCGTGGAGAATCTGACTTTGCCAGAACTGGAAGCGCTCTATTATGATATGCTGACGAAAGACTATGTTAAATGAAGAATGAAGAATGTAGAATGAAGAATGTATTTTACTCTGCTCATGGGACAGTTATTCTTCATTCTACATTCTTCATTCTTCATTTAAGCGCAGCGACTATTCTTCATTTAAATACCCTGCTTTCTTGAGTTCGCGAGCAACGAGTTCGCATTCGTCCCACCATTTTTGTCCGAAAGCACGGATGAGAGGCGCTTTCAGGAATTGATAGACGGGGAGAGATTTTTGCTTGCCTAATTCGCAAGCGCAACGGCAGATGTCCCAGCGGTGGTAGTTCACGGCAGTGACATCGTCGCCGATATAGGAGAGTCGGATGGGGTAGAGAGCACAAGAGATAGGCTTTTGCACATTGATGCGTCCTGCTTGATAAGCACGGTCAATGGCACAAAGCGTGTTGCCTTCTGCGTCTTTCACGGCAAACACGCAATCCTTGTCGTTCACAATACTTGTGACGAACTGCCCGTCTTGGTCGATATACACCACACCATCCTCATTGATAACCTCCTGTGCTTCGGGCGTGAGCTCGTCCCACACGGCTTCTGCAGCTTCTTCGAGTCCTGCCACTTCTTCCATATCGACGGGAGCACCTGCATCCCCTTCCACACAACATGCACCGCGACATACTTTGTAGTCGCAGCAAAACATTTCCTTGAAAATATCTAAGGAAACCAATGTGTCTTGAATTTCTACCATAGTTTTTTTTTTGAATGAAGGTTGATGAATGAAAGAGATTCTTCATTCATCATTCTACATTTATCATCTCACTTCAGGCACTACCCCAAAGAAATGCAGTTCCTCTGTGCCTGTGTTAGTCAGGCTGTGGAAATGTCCTTTCTCGCAGTAGGTACTCATGCCAGCAGTCACTTCCGTTTCTACGCCATCCAAGTTGACCGTTCCTTTTCCACTCAAAACATAGATGATTTCGCAGTTTTCCACATGCTGATGATAACCGATGCTGGCACCAACAGGCAAGTAGGCACGCAGGATTCGAACCGTGCCATCGAAAAACATTTTGGCGTACATCGTGCCTTCGCCACCTTTGAAATGCTCAAATGGCTCAAACTCTATTTGGGAATAATCTAAGTTCATATTCTTTTTTGATTTTATAAAGATACGTTATCTGAGTGCAAAGATAGTGCAAATGAAGAACAAATAAAAAAACTAAAAATGAAAAATGCTTCTTCGTTCACTATTCTTTTTAAATGCGAGTTCGGGCTCAATATATTTTTTGCTTTAGCATGTATATTCGCATTGGAGAATTCCTTCTGGCATACTCCTTCGATTGTGCTGGCACACTCCTTTGCTTTTATACATGTTCCCCTTTGATTGTACAGGTTTTTTCCTTTGAACTTACAGACATTCTCCTTTGTTTCAACTGAACTTTTTCTTTGCTTTTAGTGAAATGCCGAGCCCTCAACGAAATGATAGCGAGCGCTCGCCATCGCAACGCCAAGTGCTCGGCAACTAGTTGAACCTTCAGCTCGGCGTAAGCCAATCCAAAGGAGCGGTTCAGTCAATC
>OMTC01000369.1 GCA_900313845.1 uncultured Prevotellaceae bacterium | reverse complement strand
CAAGACCAATCCAAATGTTTCGGAAGGCACTTGCTAATCCATAATTGATGTGCTTATCTTCGTTGTTCAACAAACGGTACGACATTCCCAAATCGACACGACGATAACTCTTCATGCGGAATACTTGTCTTTCGCGCCCTGTGTGTGGAGGTCCGAAAGGAAGTCCATCCGCATAATGTCCTGTCACTGAGACTTTCCATCTATCGGTACCAGGAAAATAATCACTGAAGAAAACGGCTACATTGAGAAGTTGATCCGTTGGACGTGGTACCTTTCTGCCATTGATAGTTTCCTCCGTTTTCATCAATCCGAGACTCACCCACGAATCTGTGCCAGGTACGAATTCACCGTAGATTTTGGTATCGAGACCTACGGCATATCCGTTCGACATGTTCTGTCCATAGTAAACTACGCGTACATTATCTATATTATAAGGTATCAGATTTGAGAGCGATTTGTAGTATGCTTCTGCTGTCACCTTGAAAGGTCGATTATTCACACGGAATTTATATTCACCTGCCAACACAAAATGAATACTTCTTTGCGATTTGATATTGTTATTCAATTGCACCGTGGTATTACCTGCCACCGTCACAGTATCCTTGATTTCCTTGTAGAAAGGTGCTTGGTAGTACAAACCAGTGGAAAAGCGGAAGGTCCAATTATCATTGGCTGCTGGAATGAAAGCCACCGTAGCACGTGGACTAAATAGTAATTCCTTGTTCCAAGACCAATGGGCAAGACGAAATCCATAGTTCAATATCATTTCGCCTTCTTTGAAAGTCTTTCGCCACGTGTCCTGCACATATCCTTCGAAACGAGTGGATTTCACTTCGTGTCGAGAAACCAAATTGTAGATGAGATTCAATCTGTCGGAAGAGAGTGGGAGAGAATAGCCCGCTGAATCACGCATTTCCCATTCACGCATGCTTTCCTTGATGCTTTCTTTCTTCATCAAGATGCCATAACGCAAATCATGGGTGGAGAAACGACTCCTACCTGAAAGACCTACATTATAGACGGTGGCATCCAAACGATTTCGTGCATGCTCCATGTACTTGCCAATAGCCAAGTTATCTTCTGCACCCTCATTGCTCAACCAATATTCACCACTAATGTCGAAAGTTTCGTGCTCAGCCGTCTTGAAAGCAGAAAAGTTGAGAGTCAACTCGTTGAATGAATTGAAATGGTGGGTGATGCCAGCACTTCCAAAATAGGTGTGGAACTTATCTGCTTCTTGTCCATCGAAATACACTTTGAATTCCTTCACATCTTCCGAAGTACCAAAGTTGGTGTTTCGGTCTTTTGGAATGAATTTATAATCGTTGCGGGAGATGTTTCCGATGAAGTCGAAGGTCCATCTTTTGCTTGGCATCCAACTTATATATGTCTGATAATCAAGGTCTTTTGGGTTGTATTCGCCTTTGGTTTGAAGAGAAGAAAGAAGGTAACTCGTTGTCTTATAGCGAACTGCATTCGTCATACTAAACTTCTCATTTCCAAAACCTACATATCCGCTGGCTCCTAAAAGGCTACCTGATACAGAACCCTCGAAACCTTTCACTTTCTTGTATTGGATGTCCAACACAGAGGACATTTTCTCACCATATTTTGCCTCGAATCCACCAGCAGAAAAGCCGATTTTATCCACCATATCAGGGTTGATGATACTAAGTCCTTCTTGTTGGCCAGAACGAATCAAAAGAGGACGATAAACCTCAACGCCATTGATATAAACCGAATTTTCATCAAACGAACCGCCTCGCACATTGTATTGAGAACTCAATTCATTGTGAGTACTCACACCAGCTTGTGTTGCAATAATTTTTTCAACGCCACCACCTGAAGCATTTCCCATGTGCTTGAAATCTGCCATACTCACATCTGTCATGGTATTCGTCTGACGTCGAATCTCACTTACTTGAACTTCTCCTAATTCAACGCCCAAACTTGGAATCATCACATTGAGCGTAACTGTGTCTTGCGGATTTTTCAGCACTCGTTTGCGAGTTTGATAACCAATCATCGAAAAGACTACAACAACGCTATCAGCAGATTCGCAACTAAAACTATATTTTCCTTTCAAATCGCAAACAGCTCCATACAAAGTTCCTTCCACACGAACATTGGCTAACTCAACTGGAGATTTCTTATCGTCGGTGACAAGACCACGAATCACAACTTTTTTGGAAGATGAAGATTCATCATCAGATACGACAGGATCTTGAGCCTTTGCAGATTGAACTACAAAACCAAACAAAAAGATTGAAATGAATATTTTTATGAATCGAAATGCGTACATCTTTAATTTTTGAATACCTAATTAATAATAACGTATTTTTTCTTCTAAACGTATATTTTTGCTGCTCTTTTTTTCTCTTCTCTCAAAATCAAATAATTTCAATCATCCTTTCGCTCTTCTTGAAATACTAAAATACCACAATAAGGGTTATGTTTAATTGAAATAATGCAAACAATGTGATGAAAAGAAAAAAATACCCCACCGTGAAAAATTTTGATGATTCGAAAATAAATACCTACATTTGCATAAAATTAGAAAAGATGATATATCCTAACAATTACGAAGATAAAATTGAGTTTACACAT
>OMTC01000287.1 GCA_900313845.1 uncultured Prevotellaceae bacterium | reverse complement strand
GGTTATTTGCTCAAATCAATAATCATTGGTTCACGTGAAAGACACATGCAACAGCAAATGGCTCCACCCGTACCTGGAGCCGTGCCTCCTCCTCCACCAACTGGTGTGCATAGAATGAAATAGACACCACCCATTAGAAAGTACAAAGAACAAAGTACAAAGAACAAAGTACAAAGAACAAGGTACAAAGGACAAGGTACGCGCTTCACACTTCACGCTCCACACTTCACGTTAACTCACATTCTTCATTTTACTCCCCTCGCCTTTTGGAGAGGGAGTGGGGGTGAGGCTTTTGTTCTTCATTTCTTCGCTTTTCTTGAATCTTTCCTACGATTTCACTGAACGATTCCTTTGATTTTACTGAAACGTCGAGCCCTCAACGTTAACATGGCGAACGCTCGCCATCGCAACGCCGAAGGCTCGCCATTTCGATGACGAGCCCTCGGCAACTAGTTAAATCCAAAGGAGCGGTTCAGTTAATCCACAAATGCGATTCTGAAAATCCCCAAAATAGCCCCCTCCAGCTCCCCCGAGGGGGAGGGATGAACGTGAAGCGTGGAGCGTGAAGCGTGAAGCGATGCTGTCTGGATAACGGTTTTCGTTTACGTTTTCGTTCTAATTATCATTCTTCATTGGCTATCGCCGATTATCATTCTTCATTTTCCTACTCCATCAGCTTCCTGTACTTTACTCTTGTAGGTTCCTCGCGTCCGAGGCGTTTGAGTTTGTTTTCCTCATATTCCGAGTAGGAACCTTCGAAGAAGAACACGTTGGAATCACCCTCGAAAGCAAGGATGTGGGTGCAGATGCGGTCGAGGAACCAACGGTCGTGGCTGATAACAACGGCACAACCTGCAAAGTCGTCCAAACCTTCCTCGAGTGCACGGAGCGTGTTCACGTCGATGTCGTTGGTTGGCTCGTCGAGCAAGAGCACATTGCCCTCTTCCTTGAGTGCGAGTGCCAACTGCAAACGGTTGCGCTCACCACCCGACAGCACTCCGCAGAGTTTCTGCTGATCCACGCCCGAGAAGTTGAAGCGGGAGAGGTAGGCGCGTGCATTGATGTCGCGTCCCCCCATGCGGATGAGTTCGTTTCCTCCCGAAATCACGTCATACACGCTCTTGTTTGGGTCGATGCTCGTGTGCTGCTGATCCACATAGGCGAGTTTCACGGTCTCGCCCACTTCGAAGGTACCGCTATCAGGTTTTTCCAGTCCCATGATGAGTCGGAAAAGCGTTGTCTTGCCTGCGCCGTTCGGACCAATCACGCCCACGATGCCGTTTGGAGGCAGCATGAAGTTGAGGTCGTCGAAGAGCAACTTGTCGCCAAATGCCTTTGCCACGTGCTGCGCCTCAATCACTTTGTTGCCGAGTCGCGGACCGTTCGGAATGAAGATTTCGAGTTTCTCCTCTTTCTCCTTCACTGTTTCGTTGATGAGTTTGTCGTAGCTGTTCAGACGTGCCTTACCCTTGGCTTGACGTGCCTTCGGAGCCATGCGCACCCATTCCAGTTCGCGTTGCAAGGTCTTGCGGCGCTTGCTTTCCGCCTTCTCCTCCATTGCTAATCGTTGTGTCTTCTGCTCCAACCAACTGCTGTAGTTGCCTTTCCAAGGAATGCCTTCGCCACGGTCGAGTTCGAGAATCCAACCAGCCACATGGTCGAGGAAATAGCGGTCGTGGGTCACGGCAATCACCGTTCCTTCGTATTGCTGCAAGTGCTGTTCGAGCCAGTCGATGGATTCTGCATCGAGGTGGTTCGTAGGCTCATCAAGTAGGAGCACATCGGGCTTTTGAAGCAGAAGGCGACAGAGTGCCACACGACGACGCTCGCCACCACTCAGGTGTTCGGTAGGTTGGTCGCCCTCGGGACAGCGTAGTGCATCCATCGCACGCTCCAACTGGCTATCGAGGTTCCATGCATCCGTTGAGTCGATGATGTTTTGTAGTTCGGCTTGTCGGGCGAAGAGCTGGTCCATCTTGTCGGCATCCTCGTAATATTCGGGCAGTCCGAATTTCTGGTTGATGTCCTCGTATTCGTTGAGGGCATCCACAATGTACTGCACACCCTCCTGCACGATTTCGCGCACTGTCTTCGTTGGGTCGAGGTAAGGGTCCTGAGGCAAGTACCCCACAGAGTAGCCAGGGGAGAACACCACCTGTCCTTGATATTGTGTGTCGAGTCCCGCGATGATTTTCATCAGTGTGGACTTTCCCGAACCGTTCAAACCGATGATTCCGATTTTTGCGCCATAGAAGAACGAGAGGTAGATATTCTTCAGCACTTGCTTCTGGTTTTGCTGAATCGTCTTGCTCACTCCCACCATGGAGAAGATAATTTTCTTGTCGTCAACTGTTGCCATAATAGTTAAAAATGAAGAATGATGAATGAAGAATGAAGAATTAAAAATGAAGTGCAAAGTTATCGTTCAGATAGTTCGACGCTTCATTTAGTAACTTTTGCAAAAGTACGGAATTAAAACCGATTAGCCAATCAAAGCCGAAAGAAAATGTTGGATAATATGTATTCATATCACAAACAACAGATTATGAGTGTTTTCCCGAAAGCACCGCTATAGTTAACGGAAGTTAAATATTGCGATAAAGAGAACAGGTATCAGTTAAATGTTGTATATTTGCAACCGATAACATTTTGGAAGAATAGAATAAAAAGGTTCCGTCCTCTTTCCAAATGTTTTATCATTTAAATCAAGTTTCTAATTAATTAACCCATTTTTCTAATCATTAAAATCTTTTGAAAATGAGAAAACTATTCACGTTTTTATTGACCGTAGTCTTTGTTTCGGTCGCTTCATCTCTCAGAGCAGCATCTTACGAGCCTGATGAGGTTTTGACAAGCGTCTCTGTTGGCGACATTTTTGCCATTTATAATTCAGCAGAAGACAAATATCTCTATGGCATTGACAACCAGAACTTGGGCTATGACATAGCTGACAATGCCCTCAATGACACAAATTCAGGTTATCTTTTCAAGTTATCGGAACTTGCAGGTCATTATGTACTTATACTTCAGAATCCTAGTGGTGGTAATTATAATTTTTGGGGAACCGACGGTTATTTGAATTCACAGCCAGTAGAAACTGGATGGTGTAGCTTTATTTATGGCTTACAAGGTGAGCAGTATGGTCAGGATGGCCAAGATCTCGCTTTGTGGGACATTGAAGCATCCGGTGATGGTTTTAAGCTCAAGAACGTTGGTACAGGACTTTACCTCAACAGCAATGCTCCTGCTAAGTTTTCCGAAAGTGATGCTGTGGTTTGGACTTTCTGTACA
>OMTC01000286.1 GCA_900313845.1 uncultured Prevotellaceae bacterium | reverse complement strand
GGCTTCGGAGTCAGGTGACAGCATAGAAATCTTGTTCACTCCAAAGGATTCCGTGGAATATTCAGGCATGCTGCTGCTTAGTAGTCAGAATGCCGATAGCATATATGTGATACTGCAAGCCATCGGTGAAGCATTGGAGGATACCCTAACCGACACCATTCCGGATATTCAAACTCCGATCTTAACTGTTTCTGCTGACACACTTATCTTGGAAACGCCAATAGGTGTTGAGAAAATTGAAAAATTGTATGTTCATAGTTCCGGTTTGTCCGATTCCATAACGTTTGCCATCGATGATTCTTTAGGTGTGCTTACGATTGATTCTATTTCTACGGATTTGAATCAATCTAAGGCTGATGGTTTGGAGTATTCTGAGGAGTCTGAATACATTACCATTCATTTCACTCCAAAAGATATCATCTCCTTGAACAGTGTGTTGACCCTTTCGAGCAAGGGAGCAGAACCTGTTTCAGTCGTTTTGATTTGTAATAGCAAAACGGTCTTGGGAGATACGGATATTAATGGCTCTGTTGACATTACAGATGTTGTAACCACTGTAAACTATGTTTTGGATTCCAATCAGATAGAGGGTGTACCGATTTATGGTGATATGGATGGAAATGGAATTGTTGAAATCACCGATGTTGTTTTGTTGGTTAATAAGATTCTTAACACCTCTTCTACTTCAGATCCCGATACACCTGATATTCCAGACACTCCTGATGACCCTAACACTCCAGAGAATCCGGATGCTCCAGATAACCCTGAAACACCAGAAACTCCCGAAACTCCTGAAACACCTGCCACTCCTGAAAACACTGAAGTTCAGGACACCTCAGATGTTCCAAACGCCCCAGAAGAGTCTTCATCTTCTGAGGACGAATAACGATTCTCTTTATTTCTTTATATCTTTAGCGGAAGACATTTGTTCCGGCAGGTCCATCCAGTGCGGTTCAAGTTCTTCCGCATTTTTTTCGTACATGTGCAGAAACTCATATTTGTTGCTGATGGAGTCTAATTGTTCATCAAGGAACGCGTGAAGTTGTTCCACATTGCCGAGCAAAACGTCTCCCTTTATGATTTCTAAAACAACAGGAACAACTCCCGCAGAAATCATGTTGATTTCTTTTGCAGCAGCACGTGTGAGGTCAATCACCAATCCTCTTCCGTAAGGTCCTCGGTCTGTTACTGTCACAATTGTGGAGAGTCCGTTCCTTTGGTTTGTCACCTTCAGTACAGTGCCAAAAGGAAGAGTACGGTGAGCACAAGTAAAACCGTTCTGATTGAAGACACTTCCATCAGCAGATCGTTTTCCGTGAAAAAAATCTGCATAATAAGTGGCATTTCCTTTCATCATATGTTGTGCTCGGATTGTGCCAAAGATGCTCATGCCCAACCATAGCAAGGCTATCATTGTCCATCTTCGAGAGTGAGTTAGGTGATTCATAAGTAGTATTTTTCTTGATAAACGGTTGCAAAAGTAAGAAAATAATTGGAAATACAAGGTCGGTTTTTCGATAAGTTCATACAGAAGTGAACAAAAAACAGCAAATTCTTGCACTTCTGTCTCTGTTTTCCTGCAAAAAATCACTAATTTTGCAGAACCAAAGAATGAGGTATTATTTTTTTGAAGGTTTACAGTATGAAGTTAGGATTCGACAACGACAAATATCTCCGTATTCAGTCGGAACACATCAAAGAACGTATTGCTCAATTCGACGATAAACTTTATCTCGAATTTGGCGGAAAACTCTACGACGACTATCATGCCAGTCGTGTGCTGCCTGGTTTTCATCCCGACAGCAAGCTCCGAATGCTCATGCAGTTGCGCGATGACGTGGAAATCATCGTTGTGATTAGTGCGCACGACATTGAGCGAAACAAGGTGCGCGGCGACCTCGGCATCACCTACGACAAGGATGTGCTTCGCCTTCGTGATGTGTTCACTGAACGTGGTCTTTACGTGAGCAGTGTCGTTATCACCCACTTCAACGGACAGGCAAGCGCCATAGCGTTCCGTGAGCGATTGGAACGTTTGGGCGAAGTGCGTGTTTATTATCATTATTTAATTGAAGGTTATCCTACAAACGTAGAACTTATCGATTCAGACGAAGGTTTTGGCAAGAACGATTTTGTGGAAACCACTCGTCCTTTGGTCGTTGTCACTGCTCCAGGTCCTGGTAGTGGTAAGATGGCAGTTTGTCTGAGTCAGCTCTACAACGAGAACCGTCGTGGTGTGAAGGCAGGATATGCCAAGTTTGAAACCTTCCCAATCTGGAATATTCCACTTAAGCATCCTGTAAATGTAGCATACGAAGCTGCCACAGCCGACCTCAACGATGTGAATATGATTGACCATTTCCATCTGGAGGCATACGGCAAGACCACCGTCAACTACAATCGTGACATAGAGATTTTCCCTGTCCTCAACGCTATCTTCGAAGGCATTTATGGCGAAAGTCCTTACAAATCGCCTACGGACATGGGAGTCAATATGGCTGGCTTCTGCATTAGTGACGACGAGGTGTGCTGCGAGGCATCCAAACAAGAAATCATCCGTCGTTATTACACAGCACTTGCCAATATGACTGATGGACGTAATAACGATGTGGAGGTGAACAAGCTCATCTTGTTGATGAAGCAGATGAAACTCAGCACCGCCTATCGCAAATGTACCGTGGCTGCCTACGAGCGCAAATTGCAGTCGGGCACTCCATCTGCAGCCATCGAATTGGCTGATGGCACGCTCATAACTGCAGAGACCAGTGCGCTTCTTGGTCCAAGTGCTGCACTCCTGCTCAATGCTATCAAACATCTTGCTGGTATCGACCACAGTCTCCATCTCATTCCACAGGAAATGATTGTGCCTATTCAGCACATGAAGACCTCCATGCTTCACGGAAATAACCCTCGTCTGCATACTGACGAAGTGCTCGTTGCTCTTGCCGTATTGAGCGAACATGATGAAAACTGTCGTCGTGCCCTTGAGAGTCTTCCTCTTCTTGATGGTTGCCAAGTGCACGCCACCGTGATGCTCAGTGAAGTGGACCGCAAAATCTTCAACAAACTCGGTTGCGGACTCACTTACGACCCTGTCAAGAAATAAGATAAATGAAGAATGAAGAATGTAGAATGAAGAATAATGCCATCCGGATGGAGGTAAAATACATTCTTCATTCTACATTCTTCATTCTTCATTAATCTTATTTCTTGACAGGGTCGTAAGTAAGTCCGCATCCGAGTTTGTTGAAGATTTTGCGGTCCACTTCACTGAGCATCACGGTGGCGTGCACTTG
>OMTC01000285.1 GCA_900313845.1 uncultured Prevotellaceae bacterium | reverse complement strand
AATCATCAAGGACGAAATCGAGAACACCGTCCTCGACTGCGTAACTAAGTTGTCCTGATGAAGAATGATGTTTGGCGCATCGTCAGCGCGCTTTTCATGCTTGTGGCTGGCACGGTGCTCAGCTACCTTGGCTTCTTTCAGCCGCCAATTGGTGAAATATCAGAATCCGTTCTGATGTTCACTGCGCAAGCGTTAGTCTATGCTGGCAGTGCCTTTGGCATCGACCTCATGATTGACTACAAACTGCGTCGTCCTCCTTCTGGCAAGGCAAACCCCAAGTGAACTTGGTTTCTGCGCTTGCTGCGTGCGTCGGTTGATGCCAAAATCAAGAAGCGAGCCAAGCAACAAGAAGAATCCTCCTCTTCAACATAACAACTCCTCCCCGACAAGGCTACCTTCAGCCGTCTTCTTTGTCCGCTCCCATCTTGCAGTTTTTGCAAGGTGGGAGTTTTTAATTTTGTGACATTGTGACATTGTGACATTGTGACATCAAAATTTTCCGTTAACTTCTTTTCACAATTAGTCCCCTTTGGGACTTTTATGGGCTTTCACTTGAGCTCAAAATCTATATATTCCCCCAATTAATTGATAGGAAGTGTTCCGCAGTAGATTGAAAATGGAATGAAAAAGTTAAAATTGTGGCGGAATTTTATTCAATGCAAAAAATTTGTTGTAAATTTGCACCCTAATATGCACTGATTTGATTTTTCGAACTCTTAGAAAAATGGAACAAACAACAAATAAAACAGAAGAAAAACAGAAGAAACCAAGTATTGCCAAAGGACTCCGAATCGTTTGGGGTACAGTCATCATACTCCTTGCTCTGGGATTTTTTGGCGTTTTTGCTATCTCTAAAGGATGGTTGGGGCAGTTGCCTCCTATCTCTGATTTGCAAAACCCAATCAGCAAATATGCGTCCCGCGTGTATTCGGCTGATGGGAAGTTGATGGGTACTTGGAGCTATGCCTCTGAGAATCGTGTGATCGTGCCTTACGATTCCCTTCCTCAGCATCTGGTGAAAGCACTCGTTGCCACTGAGGATGAGCGTTTCTTCGAACATTCGGGTATCGACCTCCGTGCTTTGGGACGCGCCATCGTGAAGCGTGGCTTCATGCGTCAGAAGTCGGCTGGTGGTGGTTCTACCATCACTCAGCAGCTTGCCAAGCAGCTGTATTCCAACGTGACGAAGGAAACGACTGCCCTCGACCGTATCACTCGCAAGCCTGTGGAATGGTACATCGCTGTGCAGTTGGAGCGCAACTACACGAAGGAGGAAATCATTACCATGTATCTCAACTACTTCGACTTCCTCAATAATGCGGTGGGTATCAAGAACGCTGCAAAGACCTATTTCAATAAAGCTCCGATTGATTTGTCGCTGGAAGAGAGTGCCACACTCGTGGGCATGTGTAAGAACCCTTCCATGTATAACCCAATACGTTTCCATGACCGCAGTGTGGAACGCCGAAACTTGGTGTTCAGCCAGATGGAGAAATGTGGTTATATCACGAAGGCGGAAAGGGAACTGGCTCAGGCAAAGCCTCTCGACGTGAGTAAATTCCATGTCACCAGCCACCGCGAAGGTATCGCTCCTTATTTCCGTGAGTATCTCCGCCGCATCATGATGGCTGAGCATCCTGAGCGCGACAAGTATGCTTCCTGGCAATACCAGCAGTATTATGATGATTCCCTGGCATGGGAAACCGACCCTCTCTTTGGTTGGTGCAACAAGCACACGAAGAAGGATGGTTCACATTATAATATATATACGGACGGTCTGAAGATTTACACCACGCTCGATAGCCGCATGCAGGAATTTGCTGAGGAAGCCGCTTATCAGCATGTGGCAAAGACCCTTCAACCTCGTTTCGATGCGGAAAAGCGTGGCAATCCGCGTGCTCCATACTCGGGACTTTCGTCTGCGAAGGTGGAAGAGATTTTGCAGCGCTATATTCGCCAAAGTGAGCGTTACAGGGTGCTGAAGTCGAAGGGCTTCAGCGAGGAGGAGATTCAGAAGAATTTCAACACGAAGATTCCGATGACGCTCTTCTCATACGCTGGAGAGTACGAAACGATGATGAGTCCTCACGACTCGATTCTTTACTATAAGAAATTCCTCCGCACTGCCATGATGGCAATGGAGGCAGCAACGGGTGAGGTTCGTGCATACGTGGGTGGTCTCGACTTCAACCATTTCCAGTATGACAACGTGCTGGGAGGTGGTCGTCGTCAGGTGGGTTCCACCATCAAGCCTTACCTCTATTCTTTGGCAATGATGAATGGTTTCACTCCTTGCGATGTGGCTCCAAATGTGCAGCGCACTTACGGCAACTGGACTCCACGAAACGGTTCTCATGCTCGCTATGGACAGATGGTCACGCTGAAGTGGGGACTTTCTCAGTCGAACAACTGGATTGCCGCATGGGTGATGTCGCAGTTGAACCCTCGCAACTTGATTAACCTGATGCGCCAGTTGGGTATCAATTCTCAGAAAATCGACCCTACCATGTCCCTCTGCTTGGGTCCTTGCGACATCAGTGTGGGCGAAATGGTCAGTGCTTATACCACATTCTCGAACTATGGTGTGCGTTGTGCTCCGATTCTCGTCACCCAGATTGAAGATGCCGATGGTAGTATCATCGATAACTTTGCCCCTCGCATGACTGACATCATGAAGAAGGAGGATGCCTTCAAGATGATTGCTATGCTTCGCGGTGTGATTGATGAAGGTACGGGTCAGCGCATTCGTCGTGTGTATAACATCACTGCCGACATGGGTGGAAAGACAGGAACCACGAACTCCAATGCCGATGGTTGGTTCATGGGCTTCACACCAAAGATGGTGGTGGGTTGCTGGGTAGGAGGTGAAGACCGAGACATCCACTTCAACAGTATGGCTAACGGACAGGGTGCTGCCGCTGCTCTTCCTATCTATGGCTTATTTATGAATAAGGTATATAAGGACCGTCAACTCATCAATCGCTACGGCATCACTCAAGCGGACACTTTTGCCATTCCAAAGGATTTCGACCTCTGCCAGGGTGAATTGAGCGACATCGACCCAATCTATAAACATACGATCACTGACACGAATACTGGTCACATTGATGAAAGTTTCCAGTAGAATCGTTTAAAGTTTAACGTTTAACGTTTAACGACTTTAGTCCTTTTTAATATTTTATTCAACTTTCGCAAGTTCTAATTGTCTTATAATGAGTGTCACTTCGTGACAGAAATCTCACAAATCTTTTCAAATCTTTCAAAATATATTTGTTTGATTTGTTTAGATTTGAAAGATTTGACTACGCCGAGCTAAAATTTCCGATT
>OMTC01000415.1 GCA_900313845.1 uncultured Prevotellaceae bacterium | reverse complement strand
TACCAGCGAGCGGTTCGCGCCCGTCGGTAACAACACCCGAAATGGTGGTCTGAGCTGTCGTGTTGCAGACAGTCATCAGCAGGAAAATGATATGTGCAATTCGTTGTTTCATGCCGCAAAAATACAGCATGAAACAGTAGCTTCCAAATATCCGTGACAGACAACTAAAACCGCTGACGGAAAGCTATGCCAAATGGCGAATGACAAAGTTTAGGGACGAATGACTATGTGATAAAAGACTTTAAACGAGGCACATACGAGCGGGATACAGGTATGTTATTCATGCATGTTCCAAGTGTCAACTGATAACCGTTGGAGTTGCCCTTGGCAGAAGTTATATTGTTTACATTCACCACAAATGAGCGATGGCACTGGAAGATATTCTCGTATTCTTTCAGTTCCTCAATCACGGCAGTCAGCGTCGTATGGAGTTCCACGCTTGTCGGCTGAGCATCTTTCAGATAACAAACGGAAACGTTATTCTTCTGTGCCTCGATATAAAGCAGGCTGTTGATGGGAATCGTGAGGTGGTTCCCTCGAATATTTGTATCGTGGATGGTTATCGATATATCCTTTTGTTCCTCAGTCGTGTTGCTCAGCAGTTCCTCCATCCTGTCTCTCAGGCTTCGGTTATACTCGATGCCAATAGACAAGGCGGTTATGATGACACCAATGATCATCGTCCAATACAGGAACTGGAGGAAAATCTTAGCGGTGATAGGATAATGGAAAATAAAGGAGAACAGAAAGAAATTGCAAATGGCGATGAAGAGTATCAGTCCAAGTACGGCACATCCATCATGCCAAATGCGCCAGGGTTTTATTCGTTGGTACAAATGCCTCAATATAGCCCATCCGTAGAGCGCATAGCAACAAGATGTGACAAGTCCGAATAATGCGGCCGTCAAGCATTTATTTCCGCTATACATACTGAATCCAAATGGTTGCATCAGCCAGAGCATCGCCCAGATGAAGACACCGTAGGCGATGCTGTCTCTCAACCAGTGCTTACTTTGCTTGAACGGATATTTTCGCGTAAGAAATGACATAACTTCTATTGTTTGCGAATGCAAAGGTACAAAACTTCTTTAAAACCCTGCACTCAACACCGAATTATTCTCATTCCTTTCTGAAGACAACACCTTCCTTTGTGGAGATTAGGAGGGACGCCTAATCCATCGGATACTTCACTCCCCATTCCTTTCTCAACCCGTCCATCAGTTGCATGATGTAGAGCGTTTCGTCGAGCGGCATGTAAGGTGATTCCGTGAGTCCTTTCTCCATTGCATCCTTGCAAGCGATGAACTCATACTCGTAACCCGTAATTTGCTCAGGCACATGGATTTCCTCAACGAAAATGCGGTCGCGCTTATAGATGCTCACTGTCTGAGGATTGTTGATGTTGTCGATGATGAGATAACCTTCCGAACCGCAGATGATGCCCGAGTTATCGTTCACACAGCAGGCTGTGGATTGAAGATTTGCCAACACGTTATCATCGAAGACGAAGGAGAAGGCATTCGACAAATCCATTCCCGTTTCCGACTTCACACATTGCGATTGAATCTTCACAATCTTGGCATCGTGGAACATCCTTGCGAAGTTGATGCTATACACACCGAGGTCGAGTAGGGCACCGCCGCATAGGTCAGGACGCATGATGCGTGGTTTGTTTCCCATGCTGTAGCCAATCGTGGCAGAGATGAGTCCCACCTGTCCGATTCTGCCATCCGCAATGAGTTGGCGCACGGTCTTCACGACAGGTTGATAGCGTGTCCAAACGGCTTCTGCCAAGAATACTTTCTTCTCGCGAGCCAGTTTCACCACTGCATCTGCTTCCCTGTAATTAGCCATGAAAGCCTTTTCCACCAAGCATGCTTTGCCTTTCTCAATGGCATGCATTGTCACGTCGAAATGATGGCTGTGAGGTGTTCCCACATAGACGAGATCCACCTGTGGGTCATCGAGCAATTCGTCGTAAGAACCGTATGCCCGTTCTATGTTCCATTTTTTTGCAAAAGCCTCTGCAGTTTCCAGTTTGCGTGACCCCACTGCATAGACTCTCATTCCATCCACGTGTGCCAGTGTGATGGCAGCCTTTTCAGCAATCCATCCTGTGCCGATGACGCCTACTTTAAAATCATTCTTTTCCATCGTTTGTAATTCTT
>OMTC01000284.1 GCA_900313845.1 uncultured Prevotellaceae bacterium | reverse complement strand
ATCTTTTTGTCATCTTTCTCAGTCACATAGCTCGCTATGCTCCCTCAAAAGCTAACAAAAATCTACTCACATAAAATCAAAAATCAATCCGACATAATTTATAGAACCCACCTTATACAAATGACAATTATTTAGTAGCAAAGATAATGAAAACGCATGTTACTCTGTGAGTTATCGTGTTAACAAACTTTAATTTCATGCTTTTTCTTCAAAAATAAGTAAAAAAATGTCTAAAAGCCATTCAAAGTTTCAAAGGACATATTTCGTTTTGCAAAACAATAGGATAGAAAATAGTCGGTTTTTTTTGTGGGTTGAGAGAAAAAGTGTACTTTTGCGTAATAAAACCTTTATTCAACACAAAAACCAGAAATCATGAAGAATTTTAAGTTTTTATCTGTAGCATTCGTTGCAATGGCTATGTTTGTGTGCAATACTGCATACGCTCAATATTACAGTCGTCCAGCAGGTAGTACTTCATCTAAGTCTTATAGCTATACTTATGATGAGGCGAGAGACCGCAATATCGTGGAGTTGGAATTCGCTTTGGGTCACTTCGGCAACAAAGTACAGAGCAGTGGCTTGCAAAGTCTGACTTACTCTTTCATCCATGCCTTTGGCTTATCGAGCAGCAAGCCTTGGTTTGCAGAACTGGGTGCTGGTATGGAATATTCTTGGACAGACGGTAAACTGGGTTGCTTGCACAACTTGGCATTCGTTATTCCTGTAAGAGTATCCTACGAAATCGAAACTGCTGGCTCTTTGCGCATCGTACCTTTCGGAGGTCTTTTTCTTCGTCTGAACCAGACTGGTGACCTCGACGATGACTACATCAATGGTAGCATCTACAAAGACAGCGACATCACTGACCAGTATGGAAAATTCAATCGTTTCCAAGTCGGTTTCCAATTAGGTGGTCGCGTTCGCTTCACTAAAAACTTCCATACAAGCCTCGCCTTCAAGCACGACTTGAGCAAATGGTGCGGCAGAATAGATGGCAAGACTTGGAACATCGGTCTCAGTCTCGGCCTCGACTTCTAATCATTGGATTATTTCTAAAAACAAGTAATGAAAAAACTCTTTTTGGCATGTCTCATGCTGCTGGGGGCAATCCAGTCATGGGCAACAGGACAAGAGGCAGATGTCATCTACCTCTATGGGGAAAAATGGATGCTGCTGGGCAGGCCATTGGATCATGTGCGCGATGTAAAAGCTCGTCTTTCGTTAGCTCTTCCAGAAGCAAGAGCCAAAAGCACTGCCAATCCCGATGGTATCGTTTGTATCTGGAGTGTGCAAGGCACCCATCTGCAACTTGACAGCGTGGCTGTGATAGTGGGAGAAAACAAACTCACCTATCCAGCCTTGGGACTGAAAGATTCCTTCGAGAAATATATCAACAAGGACCATATCAGTGCCAGCTGGGTGAATGGCCAGTTGAGAGCTGCACGTGGCAAGCAACTCTATTACGAACACACGGGATACAACCGCAATTACGCGAGCGAAATCTTCTTGACCTTCAAAAACGGCAAGATGACGGACATGAAAACCTTCAACAACAACGTGAGAACAGAAGGTTTCGACTTGACAAACGGCAAGGTGATGCAGGCATTGCAAGACGGCTTGGACACGAAAGAGTATTCCGAGTTGAAAGGCTCGAGAGTGCTTGCAAGAATCAGCGACATGGACATCAACAAGTCAGGAGAACTGAAAGACTGCAAGGTAAGAATCATCATGCGCAAGAATGGCTATTCCACAGAACTGACCAATCACCCTCTTGAAAAGAGAGTGAAAAACGCATTGAAGAACTTGAGCCCTTGGCGTACGCTCTACATCAATGGTAACGTGATCATTCCTCACTCCACCTTCACTTTCCCAATTACCGTGGAATAGTGGAATAACAGTTATTGATTACTTTTTGAAACTTAAACTATTGAACAATGAAAAAATCAATCATTTTCACACTGCTCCTCTTGCTCTGCAGCATGGGAGCATTTGCACAGAACAAAGTAACTGCTGCAACCGACTCTGTGACGTTTTTCATCAACAACTTCAAGACGTTTGTCAGCAACATTCAGGTGAACGACTCCACGACAGAGAAACAATACGAAGAACTTGAACTGCGCTACAAGAATTTCAACAAGCTCTACTCGGAGAAATTCAAGAAGCAGATGACGAACGACCAGATTTCCGAATTCACGAAATACAAGACCCGCTACAATGTGAAGGTGCTGGACCACAAGGTGGGCAAAAAAACGGGAAAGCTCTCTCAGAAGGCCGACACCCTCGGACAGAAGATGGGCGAAGGACTGAAGAAAGCCGGCTCTGAAATAGAAGGATTCGTGAAAGGACTCTTCAGTAAGGACTAAAAACGTGTATTTCAGACTATTGCTATGACTATTCTGATTGTTATCCCCATTCTCATGCTGCTGATGTTTGAATTGGGTCTCACCCTCAAACCAGCAGACTTCCAAATGATTCTCAAGCGCCCGAAGCCCGTGTTTGCCGGACTCATCGGGCAGCTTTTTTTTCTACCCATCATCGCGTTCTGCCTCGGATGGGTGTTCCACCTCAGCCCTGTGTTCTTCATGGGAGTAGTACTGATAGCATGCTGTCCAGGCGGCAGTTCGTCGAACGTTTTTTCCATGCTTGCTAAAGGCGATGTGGCACTCAGCGTGAGCCTCACAGCATGCAGTAGTATCATTACGCTCTTCACCATCCCACTCGTCATGGGCGCAGCTACCCACATCATCCCAGGAACGGAGGAAAGTGTGATTCATCTGCCTGTTGGCAAACTTATCGTGCAGAACCTTGTGCTCGCCCTACTCCCAATCATTATGGGAATGGTCATTCGTGCCAAATGGAAGAAAGCAGCACAGAAGATGAACAACGTGCTCAGCAAAATTGCCCTGCCGCTGCTTGTACTGCTTGTCGTGGTGTTCTACATCCAGAACAGTCATCAGATTCTCGATAACCTCGCAGAACTCGGCATCATCATCACGCTCCTCATTCTGCTTTCCATGGGTGGCGGCTACGGTCTCTCTCGTGCAGCAAAGCTTACTGGCAAGGAACAAAAGACCCTCATCATCGAAATCGGTATGCAAAACGCAGCCCAAAGCATTGCCATTGCATCCAGCCCCTTTGTATTCAACAACGAAACGATGGCTATTCCCGCCATCATCTATTCACTGATGATGAACGTCATCCTCATCACCTACGTCTTGGTGGTGAAGAACAAGGCATGAGAGGCATTTGCTAGGAAGACTAGGAAAACTAGGGGAACTAGGGGAACTAGGAGAACTAGGAAGCCTAGTAAATCTAGAATAATCACCATGAAAAAAGA
>OMTC01000282.1 GCA_900313845.1 uncultured Prevotellaceae bacterium | reverse complement strand
AAGAATCCAGACGAGTTCAAACAGAAGTCTTTAATGCGACGCAGTGGTGAGATTGTGGAGGACTTATTTGGAGATGATATGCACACAGATGAGACTGAAACTGAAATTGAACTTAACTTTGCTGTTCTGAAACTAAAGCATACGATTAAACGCAAGAAGTAATAATGGTCGCAACTACAGATTGCAGAAGTGAAAATGAAGAATGAGAATTTCTTCAAGTAAAATTCATTCTTCATTTATCAATCATTAAGGCGATGACGAAAACAATGGCGGATATATTTAAACAGAAAAGGCTGATGGCAACGTTGTGGTTGCTGTCAGCCTTTTTGTGTGTTTTTGCGCAAGGGATGGATGCTCCCGATGTGAAGTCATCGCCGGTTGATGAACTTGGTGTGAGGAAACATGCATGGATGGTGGGTGGAGGTTTTTCCAATGTGCTTGACACTTATCTCTCTCCTTATATATATAAAGGTGGAGAAATTCGACTGATGCGTGAGACTCAACGACTGACTCGAATGTTTTGGAATGAAGGACGAAGGACGAATGACGATAGCAAAGGACGAAGGACGAAGGACGAAAACGAAAGGACTGCTCCTCGTGTGTCTTTCCAAACCTTGCTCGACTTGCATGGCTCCTATCTGGAGAATAGGGCAGGGAATGTGAACGGATGGGCTGGGGGAGTGCGCTACGGCTTGGGCTGGCTCTATCGGGTGCTACCCGAAAAGAATGTGGGGAGTGTTACTGATGCCTGGACATCGTCGCAATTCCAACGCTTCTCTTTGGAGGTGGGACCGATGCTGTCGGGTTATCTGGGGACGGTGTATAATGAACGAAATGGCAACAACCCTGCACAGGCAAAGCTCGACTTGATGCTCGACCTCAGTGCTGCGTGTTCCTATCGCTTCCGTTTGTTCCATCATCCGTTTGCGTTGCGCTATCAGTTGACGGTACCTTTTGCGGGGGTGGCGTTCTCGCCTAATTATGGACAATCGTACTACGAGGCGTTCACTCTTGGCAATTACGACCATAATGTGGTGTTCGCCAATGTGGTGAATATGCCGTCCATGCGCCATTTGCTCACGCTCGATGTGCCACTTTCGCGCCGCTCACGTACCGCCTTGCGTGTGGGATACGTGGGTGAATTGATGCAATCCACCTTCAACCACATCAAGTACCACTCGTATTCGCACTGCCTGATGATTGGTTTCACTCAAAGCTTCAGAAAAATATGAAACACTGGTTTTACGTCATACTCACGCTTCTGGTCTTGAGTTCTTGTGTCGGTGAGGAATATCCAAGCAAGAACACACCAGCCGATAATTTCGAGGCTTTGTGGCGAATCATGGACGAGCATTATTGTTTCTTCGACTATAAGCAACAGGTGCTGGGTGTGGATTGGAACGAGGTGCATTCGCGTTATGCCGCTAAAATCAATCCGAAGATGGACAACTTGCAGTTGTTCGAGGTGTTGTGTCAGATGTTGGGCGAATTGAAGGATGGGCACGTGAATTTGGGCGCTTCTTTCGACTTTGGGAGAAACTGGAGTTATTTCGAGGATTATCCAGATAATTACAATGCTGAATTGATTGAACGGTATTTGGGAAAGGGAAACGATTACCAAATTGCTTCGGCGTTGAAGTACCGAATTCTGGATGATAATATTGCTTATGTGCGCTGTGAGTCGTTTGCGAATGGCATTGGAGATGGAAATCTTACGGTGATGCTGGACCAGTTGAAATCCTGTTCGGGCATGATTGTGGATGTGCGCAACAACGGTGGAGGACAACTCACTGCTGCCCATCGACTTGCAGCTCGTTTTACCAACGAGAAGTTGCTCATTGGTTATGTGTGCCATAAGACGGGAAAGGGTCACAATGATTTCTCTG
Source organism: uncultured Prevotellaceae bacterium (assembly GCA_900313845.1). Lineage (GTDB taxonomy): Bacteria > Bacteroidota > Bacteroidia > Bacteroidales > Bacteroidaceae > UBA3839. The sequence goes on along the minus strand of OMTC01000282.1, from coordinate 1,463 downwards.
CCCTCGAAGCCGAGTATCTGGAACCCAGCGATGGAGTGCGTTGGCAGAAGCCCGTTGTTGTGTTGACGAACCGTCAATGTTTTAGTGCCACGAACGATTTTGTGAAGTGCATGAAGCTTTGCCCGCAGGCTACGGTGCTGGGCGATAGCACTGGAGGCGGAAGCGGTATGCCGTTCACCTTGGAATTGCCCAATGGTTGGAGTGTTCGCTACTCTGCTGTGGTGTATTACGATGCTCGGAAGCAGCACACGGAGTTTGGAATTGCTCCCGATGTGAAGGTTTCGCTCGACTCTCTCGATGTGTTGAAACAGAAGGACACATTGATTGAATCGGCACGAGAATTGATGAGATAATGTCGGTTCTCACCATTTTTAGAACATACCTAAGTCTTCTTTTCCTTCTTTTCTTTGGTTTTCCCCACTATCGTTGCCAGTTCTCTTTTTCAAAAAGTACTTTCTTGGTTTAAGCGGTGTGTTTTGGCGGTGTGCGAACACAATATGCTGAAAAACATAAATTCTCAAAAGTTTGACTTATAAATTGCACAAAGATAGTTGTGGTTGTGCAATATATTGATGCTTTTTTTACCGATTATTGGTTATTTTGTAGTATCGATGCATTTTTTTTCTGTTTTTATAGTGCAGCAAATGAAAAAACTCTATACCTTTGCATCGTTTTTCAGAGACAAAGATAAAAAATCTCTCTGTAAAGGATAACAAAAAAGTAAAATAATAGTAAAGTAAAAAAGATTGTTTAACATTAAAAAAAGCAATTAGAAATTATGAAAAAGATTATTCTTACAGCTCTCGTAGCAGTTGCATCTCTTAGTGCTAATGCACAGGTATGGTTAGGCGGTAGCCTCGGTTTTAACTACGACAAGCAATCAGTAAAGCATGGTGGTTCTTCATCAAACACTACTTTCTCTATCGCTCCTGAAATTGGTTACTCTCTCAATGACAAATGGGATCTCGCTCTCGCTTTGAATGAGTCATTGATTTCTGTAAAGGATGGCGACACAATGAACTCTTTCACCATCAACCCATACGCTCGTTACACATACTACACAACTGGTAAGGTAGGTTTCTTTGTTGACCTCGGTTTCAGCGTTGGTACTACTAATTTGGCTTATGATGATGGTGTTATTTTCAAGTCTGATGACAATACAACTACTTGGGGTATTGGTTTCCGTCCAGGTGTGAAGTATGCTGCATCTGACAAGGTTACATTCGTTGCAAGTCTCGGTGGTCTTGGTTTCCAGCAGAGCAAGTTGGGTGACTACAAGGACACTAATGTTGGTTTCAACGTAGATGGTAACGCTCTCAAGTTCGGTGTTTACTACGCATTCTAATCAAGGGAATACAGAATTAGTTTACAATACAAAGAAAGACTGACACTTCGGTGCCAGTCTTTTTTGTGATTATTCTAGATTTACTAGGCTTCCTAGCTTCCCTAGTTTTCCTAGTTTT
>OMTC01000281.1 GCA_900313845.1 uncultured Prevotellaceae bacterium | reverse complement strand
CCCCTCTCAGGGGAGCTGGAGGGGTCCAGGGGCTGGGGGTGAGGCTTTCTCCTCCCCTCGGGGAGGTCGGGAGGGGGCCTTAAAACTTATGTCGAATACCCGCACAGATGATACCCTGTTCACCAAAACCTAATTCACCAAAGCCTCTCCATTGAGTACCACCAAACTCCGCACCAATCAAAGAGACTTGGAAGTTGAAAGCAGTGCCATTAGCCTTGTCGGAGTCAAACTTACCCATTGCAAGGCTCATACCAGCAGCCAGTTTGGAATAGAGACCATAGCTTTCCGCGCGTTTCCAGTCGAACTTCACGGCAGGCAACAGGGTGAGATAGTAGATGTCCATCTTTACCGTCGGAGAAGGTTTGGAAGACGAAGCCACCTTGCGATGACTGTGAGAGTAAGAGAGGACGGCACCCAGGCTCACGACCTTGCTGACGTGATGGAAATACTCCACGGAGAGAGGACCGATGAAGCGTTTGCTTTCGTATTCGTCATGAGAGGGGAGGGTGAAGACTGTCAAGATGTCGTCAATTATCTGCAAGCAGGAGCCAGCACCATAAGCGATAGACACCTCGTCAGTAGTTTCATACAGATGGGACTGTGCTTTAGCATTTGTTGAAGCCATCAAGGCGACAAATGCCACCAATAAAAACTTTTTCATACTTCTTTGGAATAAATTAAATAATGTTGATTAGATTTCTTCGCTGCAAAGGTAATTGTTTTTTGAAAGATAGCAAACGTTTGTGGTGAGTTTTTTCAATAGTTGCTTCACGAGCACGAAGAAAGCCACGAAGCGCTGTGCTCCGTGGCTTTCGTATGATGATGCGGAAAGATACCGCTTTCTCCGTAGGGACTTTCCCGTGGGGACTTTTCCGAGGGGACTTTCCCGAGGGGACTTTCCCGTGGGGACTTTCCCGAGGGAGATTAGAACTGGAAGTAGTTCTTGGCGTTGTAGTAAGAGATGTCTTCCACCATCTGGCAGAGACGGTCCCACTCTTCGTAAGGGATTTCGCCGTTCTCCACATCGGTTGCGATGAGGTTACACATGATGCGGCGGAAATACTCGTGGCGAGGATAAGAGAGGAACGAGCGGGAGTCGGTGAGCATACCTACGAAACGACTGAGGAGTCCGAGGAGGGAGAGGCTGTTCATCTGCTTCTGCATTCCGTCCTTCTGATCGAGGAACCACCAACCTGAACCGAACTGAATCTTGCCTGGGATGGTGCCGTCCTGGAAGTTACCGAGCATGGTGGCAATGACTTCGTTGTCGGATGGATTGAGGCAGTAGAGGATGGTCTTGGTGAGCTTGCCTTCCATCGTGAGCTTGTTGAGGAACTTCGACATCGCCTTGGCAGTGGTGAACTGTCCGATGGAGTCGAAACCCGTGTCAGGACCGAGGAGGTTGAACATCTTGGTGTTGTTGTCGCGGATAGCTCCGTAGTGGAACTGCTGTGCCCAAGAGGTCTCGTAGTCCATCTCGGCAAACTTAATCATCATGCATGACTTGAACTTGAGGATTTCCTCGCGAGAGAGTTCGTTGCCTGCATAGACCTTGTCGAAGATGGCATTGATTTCTGCGTCGGTGTAGTCCTCTGCATAGAATTCCTCGATGCCGTGGTCGGAGAGCTTACAACCTTGCTCTGCGAAGAAGTCGTGACGCTTCTGGAGTGCGTCGAGCATGTCCTGGAACTTGCTGATGGTGACGCCGCTCACTTCAGCGAGCTTCTCAACGTATGCACGGAAGTTTGCTGGTACTTCCACTGCCATTGCCTTGTCGGGACGCCATGTAGGGAGCATCTTTACCTTGAAGCCCGACTCGCGTGTCTTGATGTGGTACTCAAGGGAGTCAACTGGGTCGTCGGTAGTACAAACAGTCTCTACATTGTATTTGAGCATGAGTCCGCGTGCAGAGAGCGATGGGTCGTTCTTGATCTTCTCGTTTGCCTCGTCGTAGATTTCGCGGGCTGTCTTAGGATTGAGAATCTTGTCGATGCCGAAAGCGGTTTTGAGCTCGAGGTGAGTCCAGTGGTAGAGTGGGTTGCGGAAAGTGTAAGGCACGGTTTCTGCCCACTTCTCGAACTTCTCCCAATCGGTGGTGTCCTTGCCAGTGCAGAAACGCTCTGGCACACCGTTGGAACGCATGGCACGCCACTTGTAGTGGTCGCCACCGAGCCATACTTCTGTGATGGAGGAGAAATGCTTGTCTTCTGCTACCTGCTGTGGGATGAGGTGGCAGTGGTAGTCGATAATCGGCATCTTAGCCGCATGTTCGTGGTATAACTTCTCTGCAGTTTCGCTCTGCAAGAGGAAGTTTTCGTCCATGAATTTTTTCATGATGGTGTTTTTATGGGTTATGGGGGTTTTGGGGTTAATGGGATTAATGGAGCCCCTCCCGACCTCCCCAAGGGGAGGGGAAGGGCTGACCTTGCTTACAAAATAGTCTTAACGGCTTCGAGCATACCTTTCTCCTGAATGAGGTCGAGGTATTCCTTCACGAGTGCGGTGAGGCCTGGAACGGTCTGGTTGAGGTTTTCCTTCCAGATGTTCTCGGCAGCAAGAACGCCTTCAGCTACGCGCTGGGTGTCGCCAGTAGCCCAGAGGTCCTTGAGGAGCTGCATGATTTCAGGAGCATCGTTTGGCTCGATTGGTGCACCGTCGGCACGAGTACCACCCTTGTAGTAGGTGATGATGGCAGCGAGACCGAACACGAGTCCCTTAGGGAGTTCGCCCTTGCGCTCGAGGTAAACCTTCACGCCTGGGAGGTCGCGTGTTTCGTACTTAGGGAAGGAGTTGAGCATGATGCTCGTCACCTGATGGTCAACGTATGGGTTGTTGAAACGCTCGAGCACGTCGGAAGCGAACTTGCGGAGCTCTTCCATTGGGAGGTTGAGTGTTTCCATCAACTCCTCGAACTGTACCTTGCGGATGTACTTGCCAAGAACAGGGTGGTTGCAAGCATCGCGAACGATGTTGACGCCTGAGAGGTAAGTGACAGGAGAAAGGACGGTGTGAGGACCATTGAGGAGAGTCACCTTGCGCTCGTGGTAAGGCTTCTCGCTTGGAGCGATGAGCACGTGGAGACCAGCCTTCTCTGCAGGGAATTCCTGACGGAGCGCATTGATTGACATGTTCTCTGGCTTCTCGATCACCCAGAGGTGGAAGATTTCGCCCTGCACGACGAGGTTGTCGGCATAGCAAACTTTCTTCTGAATCTCAGCGATTTCCTTGCGAGGGAATCCAGGAACGATGCGGTCAACGAGTGTTGCGTGCACTCCTTGAGGTGGTGTCCATTGAGGAAGATGAGCTCGCAAGGCATGATGATGAGTCCCTTCGTCTTATCGCCCTTGAATGTCTGGAAGCGACGATAGAGCAGCTGAACGAGCTTGCCTGGATAGCTGGATGCAGGAGCATCGGAGAGTTTGCAAGCAGGGTCGAAAGCGATACCTGCCTCAGTGGTGTTGGAAATCACGAAACGAATCTCTGGCTGGTCAGCCAAAGCGAGGAATGCGGAGTTCTGAGTGTAAGGATTGAGCGCACGGCTGATGCAGTCGATGCGGGTGAGGGAGTTCACCTTCTCGCCATTGAGACGTCCCTGGAGATTGACATGGTAGAGGCAGTCCTGTGCGTTGAGCCAGTCAACCATACCACGCTCGATAGGCTGAACAACAACTACGGATGAGTTGAAGTCAGTCTTCTGGTTCATGTTGTAGATGATCCAGTCAACGAAACAACGAAGGAAGTTACCTTCACCAAACTGAATGATTCTCTCGGGTGCATGGCTCTTAGGCGCAGTGCGTGAATTGAGTGCTTTCATTTTCGCGATAGTTATAATTTTTAGTTAAATGAAAAATATATAATGCTCATTCCATTTTGAGTAAACACAACACATTTCATCATGTTTACGATGCGAAATTACATTTTTTTCTTGAATAATAAAAAATAATATTCTAAATTTGTACGATTTTAAATGTTATTTGGATTATTATGATGAAAATTCTCTCCATATTTGCACTTCTGTTTGCTTGGACAACATCTGCGTTGGCGCAAGAAAGCGGCGTGTATATCGATAATCTGAAGTCGCTGAGGGTGGAAGTGAACGGTGCGTGGGATTCTGAGCCCGTGGTGAACTTAGGTGGGAGGAACTGGGTGGAAATCAGTTTCGACGATTTGCAACACACGTATGTGAGATACACCTATACCATCACCCATTGCAATGCCGACTGGGAACAATCGGAACTGATGGAAAGCGACTACATGGACGGATTCAATGGCATGAGAATTGAGGACTACACACCTTCGACGAGTACTGCCATGCTCTATAACCACTATTCGCTGAAGATTCCGAACGACGACGTGAAACTGAAGGTGAGTGGCAACTACAAGCTGCAAATCTTTGAGGATGGTGACGACGAGCCAGTGGCTCAGGCTTGCTTCTCGGTCTTGGAACCACGAGTAGGCATCGAAATCAGTGTGTCGAGCAATACGGACATAGACACCTACAACAGTCACCAACAGGTGTCGTTCGACGTGAACTATTCCACCTATACGGTGATGCATCCCGAAACGGAACTATTGCCTGTGGTGGTGCAGAACCGACGTTGGGACAACCACGTGGAGGGCTTAAAGCCTACGTATCTGAAAACCAACACGCTGGTTTTCAATCATAATCGGAACTTGATTTTTCCTGCGGGAAACGAATACCGACGCTTCGAAGTGCTGGACGACCATGTGCCGACCATGCGTATCGATGCGATGCGATATGAAGACCCTTACTATCATGCTTTCGTGATGACGGATGAGCAGCGCGTGAACTATATCTTCGACAAGGACCAGAACGGCAGGTACTACGTGAGGAATGCCAACGATGTAGATAGCGAATCGGAAAGTGAGTACTACATCACGCATTTTCGGCTTGCCATTCCGCAAATCCCTGGTGGAAACCTCTATTTGCATGGGGATTTGACCAACGGGCGACTGGTGGACGAATACAAGATGGAATATAACCTCTTGGAGCATGAGTACGAAATCACACTGCCATTGAAACAGGGGTCGTATAACTATCAGTATTTGTTTGTGCAAGATGGTGAAAGCGTGGGACAGACGGCTGCTTGCGAGGGCAATTTCTATCAGACGGAAAATGAATATGGGGTGTATATCTACCACCGACCTTTCGGAGATAGATACGACCATCTGGTGGGATATAATAAGGTGAAGTATTTGGGGAATAAGTAAAAGCCCCCCTCCAGCTCCCCCGAGGGGGAGGGGAGTAGAATGAAAAGGGAAAAGGGAAAAGGGAAAAGTGAATCAGGGATTTAAAGGATTTATAAGGATTCCAAAATAGTGAAAAGTGAAAAATGCCATCCGGATGGAATCGCTTCA
>OMTC01000342.1 GCA_900313845.1 uncultured Prevotellaceae bacterium | reverse complement strand
CCAGCTAACAACGATATACAACTTCACATCAATGCTAACAACACCAGTGCTGAATTGCTCAACACGTTCTTGGGCGGTATCTTCGACGATATAGAGGGTGATGCCAATGGCACACTGAATGTGGTGGGCCCATTGAGCGACATCGGACTTGTGGGCGACTTATCAGCAAATGTCAATATGACGCTCCATGCTACAAAAGTGCGCTACCATATCAATCCTGCTGACACCATTCATTTCCGTCCTTACAGTTTCAAATTCGACAACGTCAGAATTTCAGATAAACACAAAAACGAGGGTGTGGTGAATGGTTTTGTCTCACATAAGAATCTGAAGAACTTCGGCTACGAATTCAATATCGACATGAGGAATCTCCTCGCTTACGAAGAGACCCAGTTCAATCCCGACAAGTTCATGGGACGCGTGTTTGCTAATGGACAACTCACCATGAAAGGTGCAGATGGACATCCACTTAACATCAATGCCAACATCACTCCTACTCGAGGCAGCTTTTTTGCATACGATGCTGCAACACCCGATGCCATCACCACTTCTTCGTTTATCAAGTTCAACGATAGAGAAGAGAAAGCCAACTCCAGCACTAATGCCAATACCAGTGTAAACATTTTCGACCTCGATTCCCTCTTCTCCACATCTTCTGACGACGACTTGCTACTCGAGGCATTTGCTCAAGAGGCAAAGCAAAAAGAGAGCGAGGAAGAATATAAATATCGAGGCGACATCTTCATGAATGTTGGCATCCATCTCAATCCCGACTGCGAAATCAAACTTCGTATGGACAATGCCGACGATGGCTACATTTCCACCTATGGAAGTGGTACACTACAGGCATACTATCATAACAAGGGTTCTTTCACCCTCGATGGTCCTTACAACATACAGAGTGGAAAATACCGACTCTATTTGCAAGACCTTATCTATCGCGACCTCGACATTCAGGATGGTTCCAGCGTGGTGTTCAATGGAAATCCTTTCGATGCTGGCATCCATCTCATCTGCTGGCACACGTTGAATGCAGTTCCTCTTAATGACCTTACCTCCAACACCGGCTATAGCAGCAACAATAAAGTGAAGGTGATATGTATCCTCGACATCACTGGCAATCTGAGCAACATGACATTCAATTTCGACCTCAATCTCCCTAATGTGAGCGATGAGACACGTCAATTGGTACGTTCGCTCATCTCCACCGATGAGGAAATGAACACTCAGATGATTTATCTACTCGGTCTTGGACGATTCTACACCAACGAATATGCACGTGCTTCTGGAACCAACAATTCCACGCAAGCTATGAACAATCTCCTATCCTCCACCATCAGCGGACAAATCAATCAGATGCTCTCCAGTGTGATTGGCTCCGAAAGTAAATGGAATTTTGGTACAGGACTCTCCACAGGAGAAATGGGATGGCAGGATCTTGACATCGAAGGTGTGCTCTCAGGACGCCTCCTCGACGACCGTCTGCTCATCAACGGAAACTTCGGCTATCGCGATAATCCGCTCAAGCAAAATGCCAGTTTCATTGGTGACTTCGACATCAAATGGCGCATCACCCCTAATGGAAACACTTATCTGAAAGCATATAACCAAAACAACGACCGTTACTTCACGAAAGCCACACTCAACACACAAGGTGTGGGTATCAGTTACCAACGAGATTTCGAGAATTGGCTCGACCTCTTCCGACGTCGCATGAAAGAAGAGAAAGAGAAGAATCAGTAAATCATCGGGGTTAAGATTTAATGTCTAAGAGTTTGTGTTAAGTGCTCATCATTTGGGCATCGTTCCTTCCACTGTGGCATCCACCGTCATCATCTGGATGGCTTTTCTACTTTTACACTTATAATTATTCACTATTAACTCATATATGCAATACGGTTTTATCAAAGTGGCTTCTGCCATACCATCAGTTATTGTAGCTGACTGCACATCCAACATCAAGGAAATCAAGCGCCTCATCGACCAAGCAACCATTCAGGATGCTGCCATCGTTTGTTTCCCAGAACTCAGCATCACAGCATACACCTGCAACGATCTCTTTTCTCAGCAAACACTGCTGCGTTCCAGTCAGTCTGCACTCCAATGGCTGCTCGACAACAATGACTCATCTATCATTGCTATCCTCGGCATGCCTCTCGAAGTGCAGTCCATGCTATTCAATGTAGCTGTAGTCATTCAGGGCAATCGTATTTTGGGAATTGTGCCAAAAACTTATCTTCCAAACTACAAGGAATTCTACGAACAACGTTGGTTCGCATCTGCTACTTGTCTCGAAAGCACCAGCACACAACTCTGTGGACAAGAGGTGCCAATCAGCAAGGATTTGATTTTCGATATTGATGGCGATGCTCGCTTTGGTATCGAACTATGCGAGGATGTGTGGGCACCTATTCCTCCAAGCACAGGATTGGCACTGCAAGGAGCAGACATCATTTTCAATCTCTCCGCATCCAACGAAGTGATTGGTAAGAATCAGTATCTCCGTTCCCTTCTCGCTCAGCAGTCCGCACGTTGCATTTGCGGCTACGTTTATTCCTCTTGTGGGTTTGGCGAGTCAACCCAAGATGTAGTATATGGAGGAAATGCATACATCTACGAGAACGGCAAACTACTTGTTTCTGCCCAACGCTTCCTATTAGAACCACAAATGTCAATTGCCGACATCGATGTGGAGCGCATACGCATGGAGCGCAGAAGCAACACAACCTTTGCAGAAAGCGTTCGCAATTACAATTCTACTTTTCACTCTTCACTTTTCACTCTT
>OMTC01000192.1 GCA_900313845.1 uncultured Prevotellaceae bacterium | reverse complement strand
TACAACAAATCATTGAATAATCGGAAATATAATAGAAGTTTTTATTCATTTCCTCCATTCCAATCTACCTCAACCTATTCCTAATGAAGCTTTGTCGAGCATAGGCAAAGAAGAAAGCTACGCCGAGAGCGTTGCCGAGGAAGGCAACCCAGAATGCTGCGTGGTAATTGAAGTATTCGGCGAGGACTCCTCCGAGAATTACACCCAGCCCCACACCCAAATCCCACGAGGTGAGAATCGTGGCATTGGCTGTGCCTCGCTGACTGTTGGGTGCCTGATTGATAAACATGTTCTGCATGGCAGGATACATGTGTCCGTTGCCCAGACCGATAATTATGGCAGAGCCATAATAGCCAACGGGATTGTGGAATGCCGCAAAGAGGAAATAGCCAAACACTGAAAGCATCATGCCCTTGCTGGCATTTTCCACGATGCGTCCTTTGCGAAGGGAGCGACCGCCAATGATGCGCGACGACATCAGTCCGAGGGAAAGCAAGAGGAAGTAGGTTCCTGTGCCAGTCGTGATACCCAGTTCCTCTTTTCCGTAAATGGCAAGATAGGTGGAAATAACGCCGTAGGAGAAAGAGAGTAGGGCGATGACAATGGCTTCGCTCCAGCCTTTGATGAGGAAAAACCTGTCTAAGGAAATCTGTTGTTTGTTGGCAACGGGTGGACGTTCTTTTATTTTCACACTCGACACCATCACCCAGCCCAAGCATGAACTGATGAGAGAAACCGCGAAGAGCATCTCGAAGTTGTGGAACAGCACATAGAGGTACATGGCAACGGTCGGCGCGATGGCAGAGGCGATATTGTTGCTCAGACCATAATAGCCAATCCCTTCCGTGCGTCGAGAGGAAGCAAGGGCATCGATGGCGAGTGTGCTGTTTGCAACGGTAGTGGCTCCGAAAGGAGCACCATGCAAGGTTCGAATCACGGCAAAAATGAGAACTGATGATGCCAGGAAATAGCCTCCGAAAAAGAGGGCAAACAAACCATACACCAGCATCAGCACTTTCTTTCGCGAAAAACTATCCACGATGTAGCCGCTGAACGGACGAATGATGAGAGCGGCAATGGTGTAGCCCGAAAGTACCAATCCAATGGTCTGTTTATCAGCCATGAACCGTTCGCTCATGAAGATGGGGAGGAGCGGCATGAGCATATAGAAAGAGAAAAACAGAAGGAAATTAGCAACATTCAACTTGATGAAGTTGCCATTCCATAGCCGTTCTTTTTTTTTTTTTTTTTCCATTTTGTTCCGAATTTGCTGCAAAGTTACTCAAAAATTTGCATATTCACGATGTATAGGTTATCTTTGCATCTCAATTGTGCATTTATTGCAATTAACTTTTGAAATTAATTTCCCATCACTAATGTCAGAAGAAAAAGAGGTGGTGCATCACCACCATCACCATCATCACGACTCATCGGAGAGCAGTAGCTCCAGTCATCATCATCACCACAGCAGCAGTGATGAAAAAGACAGTAAGAAATCTGAACATCACCACCATCATCACTCAAGAAGTCATCGACGACTTTTTTCCTTCAGCCATATCATCTCGTTTTGTTTAGCACTCAATATTCTGTATGTGTTAGCAGAAGGAGGAATCGGTTGGTCGCAGCGTTCTTTGGGACTTCTTGCCGATGCGGGTTATAACCTTGGCGACATCTTTGGACTCCTTTTCGCTTACTACGCCTACAAACTCACGGGCAAGTGGGAGGACAGCAAAAAGAAGGAAGGTTATCAACAGGGAATGCACAAGGCAGCCATTGCCAATGCAGTCATTTTGCTCGTCACTGTGGGTGCAGTGGTCGTTGAGGCAATCCATCGTTATCAATACCCATCCAGCATGAGTGGAAAAGTCATTCTCATTACAGCTCTGGTAGGTGTGCTTGTCAATGGACTGACCGCCTTCCTTCTGATGAGATATAAGAAGAAGGACCAACACGTGAAGGGTGCATATTGGTACATGGTAGCAGACACGCTCATTTCAGCATTGGTTGCCGTGATAGGTTTGGTTATCATCATCAAGCCAACACTCACTTTCATCGACCCAGTTCTCGGCATCATTCTCGCCATCTTCATCTTGTTGGCAACCATTCGTCTTCTTCACAACAACCTCAAGTTGGTTCATGATGGATATCCAAGCGGAGTGACCAAGGACGATGTGGAACTTGTGATAGGCAATCATAAAAATGTGGCAAGTGTGCACCGCGTACATGTTTGGGCATTGAACGCACATGAATACTCAATGACAGCACACTTCTCCCTACACGATATCTCAAAGCTCGAAGAAACAAAGAAGGAAGTGAAAGACTCCCTGAAGAATCGCTTGGCTATCGACCACGTGACACTCGAGCTCGATGCACCTGAGGATTGGAAAAAAGAAGATAGTAACGATAAACAATAACTTGGTTATTTAGGAAAGAAATTAGAATAATTAGAAGATTACCGTCCTTGGACGCTTGGGGCAACGCTCCCAAGAATTACTCCAAAAATTGGAGTTGTTTAAAACAAAAACATATTATTTCTGACAAAATTATTCTAATTATTCTAATTTCTTTCCTTAAGACAATTAGCTAACGCCGAGCTAAAGGTTCGTGGTTGATTATAATCCCAAGTGTTTTTAATCGTTACAAATACTCGTAGAAATCCACTGGATAATCCCTACCTTCAGGGAGAATCCCTATGCTACTCGAGGGTAAATCCCTAACGCCCTTTATCCGTTTCCCTAAAAGCTGGCATTTCTCACAAAAATGTCAACTTTTCTTTTGGTTGGCAATTAAACAAAACCTAACTTTGCCGCATCAAAACAACAAGAACAAGCAACAATACTTGGAACTATCCAAAGCTCGTTCTGAAGACAAAAGAATTATCAACCCTCTAAAAAAAGAAAAAGATATGAAAAAGATTTACACCTACATCCTCATGGCATTCGTTGCATTCTTTGCAGCCATCTTTGTATCATGTGAGCGCGACCCAGATGTTGATGAGGCAATCACTCTTTCCGGAGAGTGGACAGGTGATCTGGGGATGTACTATTCAGATGGTTTTTATGACTACGATGCATTATACAGCGACATTCGTTTCATCCCAGCATACAACTATGCCACCTACGGCACAGGTGAAGAAGTAGATTATTTCGACCGTCGTTTCTGCCCAATCCGCTACCAGAGCTTCTACTTTGAGTGGAAAATCCGCTATGGACGCATCTATCTCCACTTCCCATACAATCCTCAGCTCGACGTGGCAATCTATGATTACTACCTCACCACTTCCTACTTCACGGGCAAACTGGATGGCGATTTCGACACCACCAGCTTCACCCTCCGCAAGCTCTACGACTACTACGACTGGAATCTGTATGGAAGCAACTACTACGGCTATGGCTATTGGGACAACTACTATTTTACTAAGTCTCGCGTAAATGGTTCTGCAGGAAGTGTAGCTACCGACAGCGTAACCACGCAAGTTTCCAAAGAAGCAGCAGCTGTCTCCCCAGAAAACTTCACTTTCGGTCGCCGCTTCAAGAATAAATAACTCAAGTTTTGCAAGATGCAAAATCTTTAGTTTTTAGTCGCCTGCGGCGAGAAATCCTTCAAATCTTCACAAATCAAACAAATATATTTTGAAAGATTTTGAATAAATTTGTAAGATTTCTGCCACGAAGTGGCACTCATTATTAGACATTTAGAACTTGTGAAAGTTGAGTAATTAAAAAAATATCAACAAAAATTTTGCAGACTCAAAAAAACAACGTACCTTTGCACTCGCTTTTGCAAAACAACCCTGCGGGGCGAGTGCAAATGATGGCGAGATAGCTCAGCTGGTTAGAGCGTCGGATTCATAATCCGAAGGTCAAGGGTTCAAGTCCCTTTCTCGCTACACTGAAAATCAGCAACTTACGAAGATTTCGAGTTGCTGATTTTTCTTTTTGCGAAAACAATGCGAAAACATTTTGTTTGAGTTCAGCCTATTTTATACAAGTTTTCGCAATCTTATGAGATTTGGGATAGAAAGTAAGGATTGACTGCAAAACATGTGGCAATTGACAAAACCTAATTAGGAGATTATCTGAAGCGTAAATGTGGAGTGACTGAGGCGTTCCTTTGAATTCAACTAGTTGTCGAGGGCTCGTTATCGAAACAGCGAGGGCTCGGCGTTGCGATAACGAGGGCTCGCTATATCAACGTTGAGGGCTCGGCATTTTAGTTGAACCTTTAGCTCGGCGCAAACCAATCAAAGGAAAAAGCTAGTACAATCGAAGGAAAGATTCTGTACAACCAAAGGGAAATGCCAATAAATTTAAAGTCTTGCATGTCGTTATTTCCCATTGCGACCATGCATGAGAATAAAATTTGAGAAAACGTTCTTATCCTGAACTAACGTAGTTGAATTTTTTTTGCGATAAATTCAATTTTTTTGCATCCAACAAATAATACAGCGTTTG
>OMTC01000277.1 GCA_900313845.1 uncultured Prevotellaceae bacterium | reverse complement strand
GATATTGTTCAGCAGATTGCAGAATTCCTCATTCTCCTCTGCCTTGTCAACAGCCGTGTAAGCTGCACAATTCACGATGCAATCCACTTGATTATCCTGAACGAACCTATCAATTGCCTCTGCATCTGTGATGTCGAGTTCCTCCACATCCGTGAAGAAATACTGATGCTGTGGATTCTTTTTTGCGAGCAACTGCATCTCGTTGCCCAACTGCCCATTGCAGCCTGTTATCAATATTTTCATATACTTATTCTTAATTCTTCATTCTTAATTCTTCATTCTTAATTCTTCATTCTACTCCCCTCGCCCTTCGGAGAGGGGTTGGGGGTGAGGCTTTTCATTTACAACTCCACTTCCCCTTTCTTATCCTTCTTGTAATATTCCGCCAGCATGGCAAGGAAGCGGGAAATGTCCTCCATTGCCTTCTTCGTGTCCTCGCTCACAGGTTTGCCCTGCAATCGAAGCATCATCAAGCCATACATCGCATCAAAGCAGTTCTCAATCTCGCATTCATCTCGCGTGTTCGAACGATTGCGCAGTTCCACGATATAGGGCAAAACCTTGTAGTAGGCAGCAGAATAATAAGGATGCTTGGGCGATTTCAGCAATTCGTTGTGCAAGTCATTCAGCATGGTAATCACACTCTTGTTGATTTGCAGATGCCCCTTCTCCTGAACTCCCTCACTCCGCATCATCTCAATCAAGTTCTCATACCACTCACGCTGCGCATCAGCCTCCTTTCCTTCCAACTTGAACCGATTCAAATACGACTCCTGCAACTTGTCGATGTCGAGTCCATTGGCACGAATCAAGTCCTCCACCTGCCACATATACAGCAGATATTCAGCTATGTTTTCCTTTTGGAGTTTTTGAGAAATAAACATGATACGAATGGCATTTTTAACTTTAAATTCTTACCACATCCTATTCCGGTATGATTGGAATGATTTTCCTCAGCATGGCAATAAGTCCGATGGTATAAGCCATCATCACACCCGACACCACCATCACCACAATACCAATGATGCGGTTAATAATCCATATTCCTCTCACATTGAATCGGTTACGGACCTTGTCAATCGCCCAAGTCAGCACATACCACCACAGCAACGCACCCAAAACAATGGATACATAGCCCAAGAACTGTGGCAGTGGA
Organism: uncultured Prevotellaceae bacterium; assembly: GCA_900313845.1. Classification (GTDB taxonomy): domain Bacteria; phylum Bacteroidota; class Bacteroidia; order Bacteroidales; family Bacteroidaceae; genus UBA3839. The sequence continues at coordinate 2,244 of OMTC01000277.1, read as the reverse complement.
TTACCATTCAAGATAAACGTGAACTGACTGAACATCGCCACGAAAAGAAACACTATCAGAGGATTGGAAGCCGTCACCAAAAATCCCGTCAAGAAGTTGTGGGTCAAACTTCCCTTGTTCGGGGAAGCGGGTTTCACCTTATCTACAGGATTGGAACGGAAAGTGTAAAGGCCGAAGAGAAAAAGCAAAGCACTACCAACAAGTTTTATCCAAAACGCTACGCGCGCATCCTCAATAATATCCACAACAAACGAGAGACCAAAACCCGTGATCAGTGCATATATAAAATCACTCAACGCTGCCCCAACACCTGTGGCAAAACCGAACCAACGCCCTTTGTTCAGGGTACGTTGCACGGTCAATATACCAACGGGTCCCATCGGCGCCGAAGCAACGACACCTATGATGATACCTTTCACAACCATCTCAAGACCACCGATATTCTTCAGTATCTCTTGATAGTCGAGCGTTGGGAGTTGAGCTTCTAAGAATTGAATCATATCCTAATTGTTTATCAACAGCAACCATCATCATCCCAGCACACAATGTGCCTAAGAAAATGCAAAGATACGGCTTTTTCCCGACACAGCCAAATTAAAATGAAGAATGAAGAATGTCGCTTCGCTCCGAATGAAGAATATTCCATCAAAATGGCATTTATCCACATTCTTCATTCTACATTCTTCATTCTTCATTTAATTCTCTCTCATCTCTCCCGCCAACGATTTGCACATCAGTTCGCGTACTTCCTTTGAACTATATCCTTGTCCAAAGAGCACCATCAGCTTCGTCACTGCACACTCCACCGTCATGTCGCGTCCACTCACCACACCTGCCTCCAACAACTGATTGCCCGTTGCATACAATCCCATCTCCACCGAACCCATTTGGCACTGCGTGATATTCACCACAATCTTTCCATCCCTCGTTGCTGCCTTAATAGCATCAATCAGCCATTGCAGACGGGGAGCATTTCCCGAACCAAAGGTGCGCAGTACGATTCCCTTGATACCTGGAAAACGGAAAACATGCTCAATCACATCGCTCCGAATGCCAGGAAACAACGTAATGGCAATCACCGAGTTATCCAGTTCCACATGAGGTGTGAATTTCTTCTCAGGGTCAATCTTTCGTATCTTCTCCAAATCGAAATCGATATTGATACCCGTCACAGCCAAAGGAGGATAATTGTAAGACTTGAAAGCACTGAAATTCTCCGCATTACATTTCGTAACACGGTTTCCACGATAGAGCTTTTGTCCAAAGCATACGCACACCTCAGGCACCAATGGACGTGACTGTTCATCGCAAGCAGCAGCAAACTCAATTGCATTGATCATATTCTCCTTTCCATCCGTGCGCAACACACCAATCGGCAACTGACTACCCGTCAGTACCACAGGCTTTCCTAAATTCTCCAACATAAAACTCAGTGCCGAAGCAGTGTAAGCCATCGTGTCCGTACCATGCAGGATGACAAACCCATCATATTGCTGGTAGTTGTAATCAATGATATTCACGAGTTTTGCCCACAGCGCAGGTTGCATGTCCGAAGAATCAATGGGAGGGTCAAACTGATAACTCTTAATCACATAGTCAAACTCCTTCAGTTCAGGCACATGCTTCATCAAGTGGTCAAAATTAAAAGTCTCCAAAGCCCCCGTCTCTGGATTCCGAATCATTCCTATCGTACCTCCCGTATAAATCAGCAGTACGCGTCGCTTCAGTTTTGAGAAATACTTGTCCATATTCTATCTCGATTTTTAGGCAAAGATAGCACATTCTTTACAATCAGCAAGAAAAACAAACCAAGTTTCCGTATCACGTTCCTAATTTCTTGACATTTAGTAAACAGTTTCTTTACATTTTGATTTCGTCCATTCTCTTTTTTTCTTGTTTTATCATCATTGATCCCCACCCTTTTCTCTTCTCCTTCGTTTTGCTCCAATCTATTCAATACTCTCAAAACTAAAGTGAAGCCATCCATTTCAATCTATCCGTAGTCAGTTCTTGTTTTTCCCAAGCTGTCATGTTCAACAATTTGTTTGCCAATCATTCAATAACTCTCAGCCACTGAAAAGTTAATCGTTTCTTTTTCGTTTGACTATTATCGACGCTTCACATTGCTTCGGACTGCAATAAGAGGAATACAAATCTTCATTTTCCGCTCGAAAAGAACGACTGTCAAACTGCATAACAGTTTTAGCAGGGACATAACTAATAGAGAAAGAACGTGAATTAACT
>OMTC01000305.1 GCA_900313845.1 uncultured Prevotellaceae bacterium | reverse complement strand
AGATTGTTCACATCGAGCGGTTGTAACATGAATAACGGCTCAAAAAATAATCCTTGTTTTCAAGGTGACCTGATTGGCGACTGGCGCGAGGAAATCGTAGTACGTTGTGGTACGAATGTGCGTGTTTATACGAGCGGTATGAGCACCAACTACAGTTTCCCATGTCTTTGGTACGACCATCAGTATCGTCAAGCGATGGTGTGGCAGATGATGGCTTACAATCAGCCACCTCACCTCAGCTATTTCCTCGGCGAGTTGGAAGGTTACACAGTGGCTCCACCTCCTTATTCCATGCAAGACCGCACGGAGATTGCGAATGGTGGTACTATCAGTAGTTCTCACAACGGAAAGCAAATCATTGCCTGTGAGACAAACAACATGAGTATCAGCGTGGAAGATGGCGCTTCCCCTTGGGTGTTCTACGACAACGCTCCTTCGTGGGTGCAGGGTACGGACGTGAATGGTACGAGTGGCATGAATCCAACCATCGACTACTCCTATTACACCCACACCGTGACGGGTGGTGCCTTCACTGGTAATATGAATTTGGTGAAGCAAGGCGATGGCACATTGGTACTCCCAACGGTGGCTCAAACCTATACCGGAAAGACAGACATTTGGGCTGGAACAGTCGAATTCAACGGAAGTTTTTCGAAAAGTCCAGTATGGATGAACCGCTTCACAACCTTCAATACTTCAGGTGGTGCGTTCAATGGTGGGTTGACTATGGAATACGCTTCAACGCTGAATGTGGGTGGTGCAACGGCTCAAAGCATCAGCAACGTGACAGTGAGCACACTGACGCTCAACTATGGTGCTCGCGTGGTGCTGGATGTGAACAGCACGAACGATGCCACGAAGAACGACCAACTGACGATTGGCACATTGGTGATTAACACAAAGAGTTGGGAAAATGGTCCTCAGTACAGTGCGCCTGTTCTTCAAATCAACGCCAAGAAGAACCTTGCTGGGGGCAGATACCCACTCGGTACTGTAAACACCGTGATTGGCGACCTCTCGAATTGGGAGATTGAATGTAGCAAAGCACCAGCAGACTCCTATTTGGAACTGGATGGTACGACTCTGTATTTCGTGACAGGTGAAGCACCAATGTTGGAAGAGCCAACGCTTGCCATCACCGACATGGTAAAGACGGGTGATATTTATTATCCTACGATTTCCATCAATGATGAGAATACGGGTACTGAAACAACAAAAAAGTTCGTATTCACCGATATAAATGGCACAGAAACTACATTTGAGAATGTAGAAAGAGTCTCTTATTTCAGTGAAGATTATAGTTCTGGTACGATTTCATGGAATTCTCGTTTTTCAATCAATAACGGAACAGCCTATTATAAGAATGGTGATTCTGGAGGCAGAAACACATATCTTGACCTTTCTTCATACGGAGCAGGAAACAAATATAATTTGGAGTTTGACGCACAAATGACGATTGGCTATCGTAATAATACAGAGGTTCAGAACTCTCAGATAGCAATTTATAATAGTGATACAACTTTGCCAACTAAGTATGTCTACGATTTTCTTACCGCCAACACCTTGTTTAGTATTCAGAACTCTGGTACAACCACATTCGTAGTGGATGGAACTACTTCAACTTCTGTTCAGACGAAGGTGTGGTATCATTATTTGATTGAGGTAGATGGAACTTCTGTGACTTATACTATCACAGACACCAATGGAACAGAGGTTTCTTCTGGTAGTTCTACGGTGGCTAATACTACATTGGGTGGTATTTTCATCGTCAATGGACGTGCGGGTGTGATGCAATTCGACAACATCAAACTCTATTTGCCTGAAGAACCGTTAGGCGATTCCTTCACCTTCACCGAACCTGGCACACTCAAGGTGGTGCTCGAGGCTGATGGCTTCGAAAGCAGCGAATCCACATTCAAGGTAGTTGAACCATACGTTATCAAGTATGAATCACCTGCTTACAACGAAATCAATGCTGCCGATGCCAATGCTACTCTTGGAAGCAAATATTCTGCAACAATTGATAACAATAGGTCTGGATGGTGGAATTCTGGTATTACATACTACAATTCACAAAGCACGATTGACGCGGGATATATCGATAGTGACAATGTGCTGATGTCTTCAAAGGTTAGTTCTACCTATTGCTTGAAATTGATTCAAGGCTATGGTATTGGTCGTGCTTGTACAGGGAAAACATATACTATCTCTGCAAGTGATTTGGGCGATGAGAATACCATTATTTATTATAAAGCATATATGGGTTATGGAAACAGTGATACTTTCAACGAAGGATACACAAATGCAGATGAAAATGGCTATTATGCTTACACCATCTACAATTCTGAAACCTTATGCAAGTTCATTGCCTATATCCCTGCCAGCTCAGCCATTCAAAAGGGCGATGTGAATGTTGACGGAGAAGTTACCATCGCTGACGTTGTGATGATGGTGAACTACATCTTGGGTTCAACAGACAATGCTGCTAACGTGCTGAAATATGGCGATATGGACGACAGTGGTGAGGTAAATATCTCCGATGTAGTAGCTCTTGTCAATAAAATTTTGGAATAAACGAAAACGATATCTGAGGCGAAGACAAAATCTTCGCTTACAGAGAAGATAATAGCGATAACGATAACGAAAACATAGAGATGGTTTCTGCCACTCTTCCTTTTTTAGGAAAAAGGTTTTCGTTTTCGTTATCGTTTTCGTTTAAAAATCCTTACCTTTGCCGATGAATTAGCAAAAATAAGGTTTTCAGAATGTCGAAAGTAGATGATTTGCTCACGAAGGAGGAGCAGTATTTTTATGAGGTGATGCGCGTGGCGCTTGGTAATCAATCACGACTTTCCTCTGTGTTGACACGGGAAGAGTGGCTGACCGTGGCTGAAATATCACAGAAGCAATACGTGATGGGCGTGCTGCTCGATGGCATCACCCGTCTGCCTGCTGAGCAGCGTCCTCCGTTCGACGTGCGACTCATCATTCTGAGGAAAGTTGCTGAGATTGAGGAACGCAACCGTTTCATGAACAAGAAATGTTCGGAAATCTACAAACATTTCACGGATGGACATCTGGGTGAGTGGTACGAAGGAGGAGATTCTCAACCATGTTCGGAAATACAAGGAACCCGACGAAGTGGAATACCATCATGTGGATTTCAATATCCTCGACAATGTGGAAATCGAAGTGCATTTCTTTCCTACTTTCTCTTTCAATCCTGTTGCGAATTTGCGTGTGAAGCGATGGATTCGTACGCTCAAGATGGAAGATGTGACGCGAATGACCGAGATGCCAGAGGGCGCAGGCATTATTCCGATGCCTACGCATGAATTCAATGCCGTGCATATCTTGCAACATGCCTTGCGCCATTTCATCTATGGTGGAGTGGGGCTGCGCCATGTTCTCGACCATTATTATGTGCTGAAAGCACTCCATGCCGAGCATCCTGACGATTTTGAGGAGGTGAAGGCACGCATTCAGAAAACCTACAGGCAGTTGGGCATCACGACCTTTGCCCAAGCGATGATGTGGATATTCAAGGAGTATTTGAATATGGACGACAGTTGGTTGTTGGTTGAACCAAGTGAAAAACACGGCGTGTTCCTTCTGAAGGAACTCATGCAGATGGGTAATTTTGGACGTGAGGACAAACGTTTGGCGACTGAACGAAACGCTCAGAATTTGAAACGCACGTATGTGAAAATTGCCAATTCTTTACGCTTCTTTCATTCATTTCCGGGCGAATCCATCGGAAGAATTTACGTTCTTACGAAGGAATTTGTCTTCTCCCATATTGGTCTGAGCAAGTGGGGAAAGAATGTGGAGTAAGGGCGCAGAGCGCCAGTTACAGGTTTCAGGGCGCGAGGCGCCGTTTCAGGTTTCATGATAGCGTGAAGCGATAAGAGTGAAGCGTGAAGCGATGCCTTGTTCTTTGTCCTTAGTTCTTTGTCCTTGAAAGAATCCTCTTAATCCTTGATTTTTTTCACTTCCGTGGAATTGTATTGTTTATGGGGATTTACT
>OMTC01000275.1 GCA_900313845.1 uncultured Prevotellaceae bacterium | reverse complement strand
ATAAAAGACATTGATAGCAATAAGGTTTATTTAGCTGACCAATTAGAGAAGAAATATTCCGACATCTTCCGGCGATTGATAGCATTGTTCAAAGAAGAGGGTGTCGAGTGGGCCATTATTCCTCACACTAATGACATATGGGCAAGGGATTACATGCCTCTTCAAATAGATGACAACGATTTTTTGCTGTATCGCTACAAACCAGATTATTTATTTGACAGTCCCAAAAGAAGAGCCACCATCACAGACGCTTCATTTGTATGCAAATCGATGGGTATTAGGCATCGCGTGACAAACGTCAAGTTAGATGGAGGTAATGCGACCCTCTGTGGAGAGTATATAGTAATGACTGATAAGGTTTTCACGGAGAATAACAAGGATAAAAACGATGAAGAATTCAAGAGGCTGTTGGAAACTGAGTTAAGACGCAAAATCATTATTATTCCGTGGCATTGCATAAATCCGGAAGACGAAGATGCTGATGTCTTCGGACACTCTGATGGTTTCTTTCATTGGTGTGGGGGAAACAAAGTATTGATGTCAAATCATAGAGATGTGGACCCGAAAGAAGCATCGGAAATGCATAGAATAATGGAATCGTATGGCTTTGAGATAACAGAGATGCTTTTTGATGTTCATCATCCAGAACCACTATGGAATTGGGCATATATCAACTATTTACAGGTGGGAAATCTCATAGTTATACCAGCTTTTGGAATTGAAGAAGACAAGCAAGCTCTAAGATACATCAAGGCTCTTAACCCCAATTGCAAAATTCGTCAAATAAAGCTGCGTGATATTGCAGCTAAAGGTGGTGCTTTGCATTGTATAACATGGAACATTAAATGTAAATGAATGATGCGAGATTTTGCAGCAATAGATTTTGAAACGGCCAACAATAAGCGTAGCAGCGTATGCTCTGTGGGAATAGTCATAACTCTCATTCAGCCAGAGCCAAACTACTAAATTTCTAGTGCTCTCAAGATGCATGAACTCTGTTATGAATAATCTGAGGTATTTAAAGCACTACTGAGGATCCACATCATAATAGACATTCAGATTCGCAGCCACAGGAATGCTCTGCATATAGTTCTGCGCCCGCATCAGTGCTGCCCTCACGGCCGACGGCGAAGCACCCATCTCCATCTTGATGATAATCTTTCGGATATGCATCGATTGCACCCTACTCACCACTGGTTTATCGGGTCCGAGCACTCTCTCCCCAAACGTCTGCCTGAGCACTTTCGCCATTTCTTCGGCAAGATGTTGTAACAAGTCGTTATCCCTGTGCCGCAAATACACATATATCAGTCTGTAATAAGGCGGATAGCGGAAAAGCTTCCTTTCCTCGCTCTGCTCCTGAAACATCGCTGCATAGTCGTTGTTCATCACATACTCTATAATCGGTGATTCTGCGGAACGAGTCTGCAAAATCACCTTTCCCACCCGATTCTTTCTTCCTGCTCGACCTGCCACCTGCGCCAAGGTGTGATAGCTTCGCTCATAACTACGGAAATCAGGGATATTCAGCATCGTATCAGCATCAAGAATACCCACCACACTCACATTATCGAAGTCCAAACCCTTCGACACCATCTGCGTACCAATCAAGATGTCACTTCCAAAATTGGCGAATTCATCGATAATTTTCTCGTAGGCAGCACGTGTTTTTGCCGTGTCCAAATCCATGCGACTCACCCTGGCATCAGGGAAGAATTTCTTGATTTGCTCTTCAATCTTTTCTGTTCCTGTACCAATACTGCCGAAGTCTTGATTTCCACATTCTGGACACTGAGGCGGAAGCGGATAGACCTTTCCGCAATAGTGGCAAGTGAGATTGTTCGTTTTTTTGTGGTACGTGAGACTCACATCACAATGCTGACACCTTGGCACCCACCCACATTTCTTGCACTGCACAAAGCTGGAGAATCCTCTTCGGTTCTGAAACAAAATCACCTGTTCCTTACGCTCCAACGCCTGACCTATTTCCTCCAAAAGTCTCGGTGAAAACGCCCCTTTCATGCGTTTTTGGAATTTCAGTCGCTTAATGTCAACCACCTCAATCTTTGGCAACTGCATATCGGCAAAGCGCTGCGTCAATGTCACATAGCCATAGCGTCCCTGCTGTGCCAAATAGTAGGTTTCGATGCTTGGTGTAGCCGTTCCCAACAACGTCTTTGCTCCGCACTGCTGCGCCAACATCATCGCCGCACTGCGGGCATGGTAGCGTGGTGCAGGGTCTTGTTGCTTGTAGGATGTTTCGTGTTCCTCATCCACAATCACCAGCCCCAAGTTCTGAAAAGGAAGAAAAACTGAGGAGCGCACACCCAAAATCAAATCGTAGGGTTCGTCCGACAACTGCCGCTGATACACTTCAGCACGGTCTTTGTCAGAAAACTTGCTATGATACACACCTAACTTATCCCCAAACACCTTCCGAAGTCGTTCAGTGATTTGCGTAGTCAATGCTATCTCTGGCAACAAATAAAGCACTTGCTTGCCCTCGCTAATGAACTTGAGGATGAGATGGATGTAAATCTCGGTCTTTCCCGAAGAGGTGACACCATGCAGAAGGGTGATGGCCTTGGACTGCCACGTCTCCAAAATAGCATCGTATGCCTTTTGCTGTGAAATATTTAACGAAGAAGATAACGATAACGAAGTCGTATGCCTTTTGCTGTGACTGATTTAACGAAGAAGATAACGATATCGAAGGCAATTCCCCATCCGAATGGCAAGTTTTCGCTTTGGCAACGCCGAGCTGAAGGTTCGTCTTCGTTTTCGTCTTTTTATCTACTTTCTTCAAGATGCCAGGAAACGCGGCCTTATACACATCGCCCAATGGAGCCAAATAATAGTTAGCTATCCACTGCCAGAAGCGGAATTGACTCGGCGTCACAATTGGCTCCGCGTTCAACACTTCCATGATAGACTTAATCAGTACTCCCTGCGGTTCTTGGTCGTGCAGCCGAAGCACAATACCCGCGTACCTCTTGGTTTTACCCAATGGCACCAGCACTCGCGACCCTTCCACCACCTGTCCCTCCATTTCCTTGGGAACAGCATAGGTGAAAGTCTCGAAAGGCACAGGCAATATGACATCAGCAAACAAAGACATCAATTGTTTCCGTTTCTCTTTTATGTAAGCTTCGGTTCTACCGAAGCCTTTTCCTTGTTTTCAGTAAGCCTCGGTTCTGTCGAAGCTTTTTCTTGTTTTCAGTAAGCTTCGGTTCTGCCGAAGCCTTTTCTTAGAAGATATACACCAAATACACTTGGTGCGAACTGCCCTTCATCTTATCGTTTTTCAGTCCCTGATAAACGGTTTCAGTCAAATCCTCTTTCACCTCAGCCCAATCACCAAGCGCTATATTGTAATTATAGCCCAAGCGAAAGTGCCTGATTATTTCCATGCCAAAGCCCACATTCCAACTAAAGTTAGAATCCTTGATTTTGTAATTAGCACGCTGGTCAACAATCGTCTTGAAATCGTCTTGTTTCAGATTAAACGAGAACTGAGGTCCCGTACTACCATAAATGGCAAATCCTCTCGAAAAGGAAATCTTATAATTGACATCAATGGGAACGTCCAAAAACTGCACATATCCCTTCTTCTCGTATTTTTGATCGTCAATCACCGCTGTCATCGTCGTTCCCTTTCTGTCGTAGATGGCTGCTAAATCAAAACCAAATCCAGGCAAAAAAGGTAAATCCACATAAAAGATTGGGCCCACAAAGAAACCTGCTCGATTATTGGAGGACACGACATCCTTGTCGAATGTTAACTTCGACAAGTTCATTCCCCCTTTTATACCCAGTCGCACCTGAGCATTCGCAGGAGAAATCATCAACAGCGCCATCATCAGCACAACAACCAACTTCTTCATCTTTCAGTTCTATGTTTTAGTCAACAAATTTCCACAAATTATCTCAAATAATTAGCTTTAGCTTTCCCATCCGGATGGCTTCTCTCCCCCTCGGGGGAGCAGGAGGGGGGCCTTATTTTCTCATTTCTATGGTTTCTCCCACGCAGGCATTAGGTTGCTGGATATTCAGCAATGCCGTGATGGTGGCAGCGATATCCACCACATGATGCGTACGGTTGTCCCAGCCATGAGGCACTCCCCAACCCATAAAAATGAGTGGAATGTGAGAGTCGTCAGGACTCCAAGCGATGTGGTTCGTTCCCTTCGACACGAAATCCTTGCTCTGGATGTTCTTCGTTGAAGAAAAATCCTCCGTCACCCCAGGGCGCGGCACAATCTGAATCTGTCCACTGCGATGAGGACAATAGCCGTTGATGGCATTCGTACGAACTGGCTCTGGCACATAATCAGGAATTGCCTCGAAATCGAAAGCATACGACACCTCAGGAAGAGTCTTCAAATATGCGATGGATTCGGCTAAAATCTTCTGATAATCCTCTCGTGCTTGCACCTCGTTCGTGAAATGCACCTGTTGCGCAGTAAGACTCATCACAGGGTTTTCAGTCAACAAAGGGAAAGCCTCACGAAGATGCGCATTCAGTCCCTCAATGATTGGGTTCTCGCCCCAAATGTCAGCAGGAATCTTATGTTCCTTTCTCCAAGTCACATTGTGTGCACCGGCATGGTCGGCAGAGAGGAAAAGAGTCCAATTGCCCTTGCCCACCTTCTCATCGAGATACGACATGAAGTCTGCCACATACAAGTCAAGTCGCAAATACATGTCCTCAATCCAAATGGAGTTAGGACCGATGCGATGCCCCACCATATCGGTTGAAGAGATGCTCACAGCAAGGAAGTCAGGCACACCGGCAGGGTTATTGCCCAAGTTCTCCCCCTCCACGGCAGCCTTTGCCATGTCGAACGTAATTTTCATGCCCCAAGGCGAATTCTTCAGGTCGTAGCCGAAAGTATTCTCCCACTTCTGATTCTTAGGAGCACTCTGCACGTAAGTCTTCTCATCGTAGAGCAACTTCCATGGACCGCCCTTGATATCCTTGTTGGCAAATGCCAGATTCTCTTTCGCATATTTTTCGCCCAGTTTCTGCGCATTGAAATTCTTCGCCCACTTAGGCAACTCATTCATATAATAGGTACTCGTGATGAAGTTCGTGGAATACTCATCCATCCAGTAGGCACCCGTGGCAGAATGACCAGCAGGCAAAATGGAAGCACGGTCTTTCAGCGCCACACCCACGGTCTTCGCACGGAAATTCGTAGCCATGCGCAATTCATCCGTCATTGTCGTCACCAACAAATTGCGAGGCGATTCCAATCCTGCCCTTGCAGTAGCACTTGGCTTACCTTCCTTATCAACAGAACCCACAGCCTTCACGCTCCGGTCCTCCGTGCAATAAGTTTTCTTTCCATCTATAAAAAAGGTGTTGGCAACAATACCCGTATGAGCAGGTACCGAACCCGTATAGATAGAAGTATGTCCCACAGCCGTGATACAAGGCAGATAGTTGATGAGTGTGCGGTTACAGTTCCATCCCTCTCGCATCATCCGTCGGAAACCGCCATCGCAGTAGCGGTCAGCATAGCGAGTGAGGTAATCCCATCTCATCTGGTCCACCACCAAACCCACCACCAATTTAGGTCGCTGCAATTCCGGAATGTCCTGCACTGCAGTTTGTGCCCATCCCGCACAACAGACCCACATAAAAGCAATTGCTGTCAACAGTCTTCTCATAATATTTAAGTTTTTAAGTTTCTGAGTTTTTAAGTTTTTGAGTTTTCTCATTTTTTTACGAAGACGAAACGAATACTATTATTCCATCCAGATATCAGCTTTGGCTACGCCAATCTAAAGGTTCGTTATCGTTTTCGTAAAGTTTGTGTACAATTTGTGGAAATTTGTTGACCAATAACGCCAACTTCCTCATCGTCTTGCAAAGTTATACTTTTTTCCAATCACTCACTGCAAAACTCCCACTTTTTTTGATTTCCATCCGATTTTCTGATTCAATTGATATTTGAAAATATCTTAGTAAGTCCTACAAGAACGACAGACCATCGCCCATTTAGAGGACATCAATTATTACCATACCAAACACACACCAACGGCTGCAATCCTTTTGGAACTTGCAG
>OMTC01000107.1 GCA_900313845.1 uncultured Prevotellaceae bacterium | reverse complement strand
AATCCCAAGGGTTGATACAGTATAAATACCTGACTGGCGAGACGTATAGTCTTTATAAGAAATTGCCAAATAAAAAGAAGAAAGGAATTTGGTGATGAAAAGAGTCTTTGTTTATGTTATGGCAATCATGTTTGCCTTGAACATGCCTGCACAGACACTTGTTTATGATTCTGCCAACGCTGGTGTTGTGAAATCATCGTTTATAGATTCTTTTTACAATGAGGAATGGCAAGATGTGGAACCATACGTTTTGAAGAAAACAACCACTGCATTCTCAAATCAGGGAAAGGAGAAATACGATATTCGTCTTTTCAAGTTCAAGAACTGGGAAGAGGAACCTGGTGATTTCAATGTGATACAGATTTCTTCCAAACTGCAACCTGCTTTTGTTCAAATGGATGGAGATGGCTGGAATTATTTTTACACAGAGAAGGACACAGCGGATAGTTCTCTGCCGTTCTATACCATCGAGATGGAGAATGGATGTACATTTGTACTCTTCTCAGGAATAACCATTGATAGTACTCCACCATTCTTGACGGTTTATGCCTTGAAGGATGGCAAGGCTACACTGGTATTTAACAAACATGCCTATATCAACGACTTGGTAGCGCTGAACGGTATTGTTGACTTCCACTTGCAAATGAATACGCTTGAATATGAAACATTGGAATCGACCGCTCCTGTTAAGCCAGCAGACATTCATCATTTGATATTTGAGAATGGTAGAATTTCATATAAGTAAGGTTCGCTGAATAGTTATACGGTTTCTGCTATTTTGGTAAATTTGCAACCATGATGAAAAAGTTAAGTTTGTTACTACTCATTCTAATCGCATTGATTTCTTGTGATTACAATTCCGTTCATCTTTTAGACGATGATGATCTGGCATGGATGGAAGCATACGAAAATGGGGACACTGTTTTGTTTGCTTCGACTGAAGGAATGGATACCATGTTCGTTTCTAAAAATATAGACAACAATCGCCATCCACCCTTTGGGATTTACTGCTTTACAGACCATTATGGGCATGCCATATATAAAGACACGATTGTTCATCATCAAGAAAAAATATCACAGAGTTTCTCAATTAGGCCTACATATAACAATAAACTTCAATTGAACTTTATATTCCACAAACGTTTCTGCATTGAACGTTTAAAATTACCAAAAGTGAAAAAAGTTAAGCTGCAAGATTTTGAAGTAGGCGATTCAGTCTATCATGATTGCATTATTATTGACAGCTTATATTCCCAAGTCAGCCGCATGTCTGAGCTGAATTGCGATTATTTTGTATGGAGCAAATCCAAAGGGCTGATACAGTATAAATACCAGAATGGCGAGACGTATAGCATTTATAAGATATTGCCGAATAAAAAGGGAAAGAAGAAATGTGCATCAAGCATTTTGCCCGTGAATGCACAAAATATTAGTATTGACTATTTAATTGAGAACACGTGGATTAATATTGATGATTCACCTCGTGATAAGTTCATTGATACTTTGCGTGTAACATTTGACAAGAAGAATATCTTTTTCTTTCTACATACAATTGTTGAGCATCCAGTGACAAAGGAAATTATAGACAAATCAGGTGAAAGTGCTTCTTCGTACTATTTGTCGGATACAATTCCACAAAGATTTGACAAAACTAAAGTTGGAAAGTCCACTTCTGGAAAATACCTTGTCTTGCTCAATGATTCATCAAACTATAGTGATTATTATGTTTGGGAGTTAAATATAAAAGATAGTTCAACATTAGAATTCACTCTTAGCAAGTTTCCTTTAGATGATTATATTGATTCAATAGGCAGAAAATTTATATTGAAAAACATTGTTGTCCAGTAAAATTGATTGTGAAGCCATTCAAGTGCTGTAAAGAAGAAGGCAGGATTCATTAAAAATTCATGTAGGGCTTAAAAAGTTCTGAAAGAACGACAGAACACAGGCAGGTGGTGAAGCGGAGCGGAACCCCTGCTATGTGTATCAAGGTAAACAGAGTGCCAAAGGTACGACGGATAAGTTGGCAAATGGCTCCGTCACCCCCCTTGGGGTTCTGTTATTGGACATCGCTTAGCAGGGGTTCCGTGCTTCGCACTTCACCGACTGCCTGTGTTCTTTCATGCCTTCGGCATTTTTAGCGGACACCAATAATTGAAAAAAAAGAATGAGATGCTTTTCGGCTTCTCATTCTTCTTTTATTAATGCGTTCTTCACGCTTCATTTGCCTTTATTCTTGAATGAATACTCGCTGGACGCGGGTGCTGATGCCTGTGAGGATTTCGTATGGGATGGTGCCGATGGCGTCGCTGAGGATGGTAACAGGGAGGTCGTCGCCAAAGATGGTGACCTGGTCGCCTGCCTGGCAGTCGATACCTGTGACATCTATCATGCATACGTCCATGCAGATATTGCCGAGATAAGGGGCTTTCTTCCCATTCACGAGGCAATAGCCATTGCGGTTGCCAAGACGACGATTGAGTCCGTCGGCATAACCAATCGGAATGGCTGCCACACGGGTTGGACGATCCACGAAGGTCTTGCGACTATAGCCGATGGAATCGCCTGCTGGCACGTCGCGAATCTGAAGAATCGTGGTTTTCAGCGTTGCCACATTGTGAATCACTTCGTTGTTGCGTGGATTCACTCCGTAGAGACCGAGACCGAGACGGACCATGTCGAGATGGTATTGAGGGAAATGCTCAATGCCCGCAGAGTTGCAGATGTGGCGGATAATCTTATGGCTATAAGTGGCTTGAAGTTGAGAGGAAGCCTTGTCGTAGAGTTCGAACTGACGCTCACTGAAATCATCGAATTCGTCGTCGTCGCTTCCCACAAAATGCGAGAACACGCTACATGGCACAACGGCAGACTGACGCTGCAAACGACTAATGAGTCGAGGCATGTCCTTCTCGGGATTGAAGCCCAGACGATGCATACCCGTATCGAGTTTGATATGCACAGGGAAATTGGTGATACCTTCCTTTTCTGCCTCGCGAATCAGTGCTTCGAGAATGTCGAAATTGAAAATTTCTGGTTCGAGACGGTAATCGAAAAGCATCTTGAAGGAAGTCATCTCGGGATTCATCACCATGATGTTTGCCGTGATGCCAGCCTTGCGAAGGTCTGCTCCTTCGTCTGCCACAGCCACAGCCAGATAATCCACACCATGGTCTTGCAGCGTTTTCGATGCCTCAATGGCACCCACGCCATAGGCTGAAGCCTTCACCATGCAGACAATCTTTTCCTTCTTGGTGAGGAAGGAGCGATAGTAATTGAGATTGTCAACAAGGGCATTGAGATTCACTTCGAGGATAGTCTGGTGGACCTTGAGCGTGAGCTGGTCGCAGAGTTCATCGAAATGGAACTGACGTGCACCTTTGATAAGGATGAATTCATTGTGGAGATTGGCAAAGAGTTTGCTATCGAGCAGTTCCTCCGTGGTACGGAAGAAGTAGCTTTCCATTGGGAAATAGTCGGCGCAGGAACTGATTTCCTCCCCCACTCCAATCACTTTCTGAATGCCTCGACTACGCGCCATGAGTGCCACGCGGCTATAAAGCGAACGAGGCAACTCGCCACTCTGGAGAATATCGCTGATGATGAGCGTGCGAGACTGTTCCTTCGTGTCGGGACGACGCTGCATGAAGTCGAGTGCGATGTCGAGCGAATGAATATCGGAATTGTAGGAGTCGTTGATGAGTGTGCAACCGTTTCGTCCGTCTTTCACTTCGAGACGCATGGCAACAGGTTCGAGTCGCTGCATGCGCTTGCAGATTTCCTCCACGTCGAGATGAAGACTCACGCAAGTGGCAAAACAAGTGATGGAGTTCTGGATGGATGCTTCGTCGATGAAAGGGATGGTGAACTGACCAAGAACATCGTTGATGGAGAATTTCACCGTTGCATTGGTTCCCTCTTTCTCAATGGAACGAATGATGATAGTGGCATCGCCTGGACGTGCGTTCTCGTAGGTGTTCCAAGTGATGCGCTCCACACTTTCGGGAACCACTTGTGAACAACGGGCAATGCGGTTGTCGCTCATGTTGATGACACCCGTTCGGCAATTCTTGAAGAGTTGGAATTTCTCCGTACATTTAATGTCGTAGGAAAGGAAATTCTCCTGATGCGCCTG
Organism: uncultured Prevotellaceae bacterium; assembly: GCA_900313845.1. Classification (GTDB taxonomy): domain Bacteria; phylum Bacteroidota; class Bacteroidia; order Bacteroidales; family Bacteroidaceae; genus UBA3839. Next base: position 2,396 of record OMTC01000107.1, on the reverse strand, counting down.
ACCGATGTTGGTGATGACAGCGGTGGTAGGACGAATGATACGTTCCAAACGGTCCATCTCACCTACGTCCGAAATGCCCGCTTCGACAATGGCTATATCGGTATGGCTGTCGATAAGCCAAACGGAAAGTGGCACACCCACTTGCGAGTTATAGCTGCGAGGCGAACGGCACACGTTATGGTCGGGCGAAAGCAACTGATAGAGCCATTCCTTCACAGTGGTTTTTCCGTTGGAACCCGTGATGGCAATGACAGGAATATCGAATTGGCAACGATGATGCTCCGCCAAACGCTGCAAAGCGGTGAGCGGGTCTTTCACCTGCAAGAAAACCACGTCGTCAAGATGTTCGATAAACGGAATATCCTGAACCACAAAATTGCGAACTCCACGTCGATAGAGTTCTTCGATATACTTATGTCCGTCGTTACGCTTGGTGCGAAGGGCAAAGAAAAGAGTTTCGTCGGGAAAACAGAGGGAACGGCTGTCGATGAGCAACCAATTGATGCGGTTTTGACTACAACTCTGCTCGTCTCCAAAGCAATGGAGTTCAGCCCCGATGATTTTCGTTATTTGTTCAATCGTGTATTGCATTGTGATAATTCTGTGTCGAGATTGATGTCAGGGCACTTTTGTTTGATATAGTTAATTTTTTGAATCGTCTGTTGAATAAATTGTTGATATGCCTCAGCCTCAGGATGAAAAGGCTTATGCTCCAGTGCTGCCTGCACTTCACGACAAAGTGCTGACAACCGTTGCTCCTCCCTATCTATGAAACAGTCTTGGAATTTCTCATAGATGTAATCCACGGCAAGTGGAGAGGGGTGAACCATGTCGGCGGCGTAGAAGCGGTAATCGCGCAGTTCGTCGAGCAAGATTTCGTAGGAAGGAAAGTAAAATAAAAAGCCCCCACCTGACCTCCCCGAGGGGAGGGAACTTGTTATTTGATTAATCGCCAAGAGCAGTTCTGCCTTGCTGAGCTGATTCTCATGCAGTCCATCACGCTTATGACGAATGGGACTGACGGTAAAAATCACATGAAGATGGGGATTGACACTTTGAAGCAGTTGAAGGAGGGGTTTCCATGCATCAGCAATGTCGTAAGCAGAAAGACGCTCGCGTGTGAAAAGCGAATCGGGTTGCTTATGACAGTTGGAAACCAACATGCCATTTTCCTTCAAACGATAAATATAGGAAGTGCCGAAAGTGACGATGAGCACATCAGCATTGCAAATCCAATCGGAAACAAGAAGAAGCGTGGAATTGAGCTTGTCGAGCAATTCCTGTTGATTGGACGACGAAAACTGCGAATGGTGCATCCAGCTATGGAAAAGTCCATCTGCCGAGAGAATTTCGGGAGATTGGGCATCATACTCCCGCTCGCTGATGCTGCGAAGCAAGAGCGCTGCGATGGAAGCGGGGTTATAGAGCACACCAAAGGGATTGACCAGACAATTGAACTTATCTGCTTGGAGCTTTGCACCGATTTCATCCACAAAGCATGAACCGAGCATCAAGATACGCTGGGCGTGGTTGATGCTGAATGATGGTTTGGAAATATGTACTGGAGTGATTAAGTTCATAAGCGTTGGTTTCCCTCAGCAGGGTATCTAAGTTTCAGGTTCCAGGTTTCAAGTTTCAGGTTTCGACCTTTGACCTTAGACTTTTGACCTTCTCCTCCCCTCGGGGAGGTTGGGAGGGGGCTTCCTTTTATTTACCTTTCACAATCCTCTTAATGTCATTCAATTTATTGAGTGCTTCAAGCGGCGTGAGGTTGTTCACATCGAGATGGAGGATTTCGTCACGAATCTGACACAGCACAGGGTCGTCGAGCTGGAAGAAAGAGAGTTGCGCCGAAGCATTAGGAACGGAAATCGTCTCCGTGCGAGGACGAGAGATGGAATCGCCCGAGTTGTTCTTTTCCAACTCGTGCAACACTTGTTCTGCTCGTCGCACAATAGATGGCATCATTCCCGCAATCTTCGCCACATGAATACCAAACGAGTGCTCACTACCTCCCTCCACCAATTTGCGGAGGAAAATCACCTTGCCATCCACTTCCTTCACACTCACATTGTAGTTCTTCACGCGCTGGAAGAGTTTTTCCATCTCGTTCAGTTCGTGGTAATGAGTGGCGAAGAGTGTGCGAGCATGGTTCTTTGGATTCTCATGGATATATTCCACAATAGCCCAAGCGATAGAAATACCGTCGTAGGTGGAAGTGCCGCGTCCTAATTCGTCGAAGAGGACGAGCGAACGAGGCGAAAGGTTGTTGATGATGTTCGAGGCTTCGTTCATCTCCACCATGAACGTAGATTCGCCCATGCTGATGTTGTCGCTGGCTCCCACACGGGTGAAAATCTTGTCGCACACACCGATGCGGGCACTGTCTGCAGGTA
>OMTC01000323.1 GCA_900313845.1 uncultured Prevotellaceae bacterium | reverse complement strand
GAATAGGGAGGAGGAAGACGGAGTGTCCATGCTGGTGGAACGAATGGAGGATGTTTCCATTGCTTCCTTGATGCCTTCCATCATGTAGGGGTTGTAGATGCGGAGGTTCTTGCGGTCGATGATGGTCATGGACGGCTGGCGATAATTGGTGTCCCACATCATAGGTACGAGTCCCATTTCGAGGGCGTACTGGCAGAGGGTCTTGTAATGGAGCTTGATGCTGGCGTTGTGCTTTTCTTGACTTTCTCCCGCTTGGTTACTGATATCGCGCCAGTTGGCACCAAATTCCCCGATGATGACAGGAATGCCCTTATCGACGAACTTCGTTTTCATCATTTCCAATTGTGAATGCATATAGCTCTCTTCGCAGTCGTAGGTCGGGTTATGGGAAGAACCTGGCTGATGGTTGCCTTCGCCCCAATAATAGAATACTTTGCCCCAATTCTCATCTTTCTCCATGCCCCAGAATTGCCAAGGTGCATAATAATGAATTTCGACCATGTAGCGATTCTTGCCTGTTGGGTCGGTAGGCAGGTCGTCGTAGTACTTGTAGGTGTAGTCGATGTTGGTGGTAGGACCTTGCAGCACGAGGATGCGCTGCTCGTTGTTGCCACCCGTACCGCGCACGGCATTCACAAATGCCTGTTCATAATCGAGGAGCTTTTTGGTTTTCAGTTTGTTGTCGGCAGCAGGCTCGTTGAGGCCTGCAAAGAGCAAATGCTCGTCGTAGTCGCGGAAGGTGGTGGCAATCTGTTGCCAAATGGTGGTGAGGATGGTGGTGTTCTTTTCGATGTCAGCACCCGAGGCATCAATGTGGTTTTCCAACCAACCTCCATCCCAATGCTGGTTGATGACGACGTAGAGATCGGCTTTGATGCAGTAGTCCACGACTTCCTTCACGCGGCGCATCCAGGCTGCATCGATCGTGTAGTTGGTGGCATTGCTGATATGGCCCATCACCCACGCACAAGGGATGCGGATGGAACGAAAACCCTGTGCTTTCACGTAGTCGATGACTGCTTGTGTGGTCTTGGTGTCTTGCCAAGAGGTCTCAGCACCCAGTCCTCCACGATTGGTGAAATTGTAGGCGTTGTTGCCTGCTTCCATGGTGTTACCCAAGTTCCAACCCACTCCCATGAGCTTTGCCACTTCTGTGACGCTGTGCTCGAATTGTGCGTAGGAAACAGAGGAGAACATCAACAAAACCAACAACAATAGGTTTTTTGCAATTCCTCTTTTTTGTTCCTTTCTGTGACGGAAGGGAACAGACGTTTTACAGTCGGTGTTGTGAGATAAAGATTTCATATACAATTGGGGATTTGATGATATTTCAGCGGTTAAAACAAAAAATCCGTAACTCTTTAGTTTTTGAGAGTTACGGATTAGATTAGTTGCGGGGGCAGGACTCGAACGTGCGACCTCCAGGTTATGAGCCTGGCGAGCTACCAACTGCTCCACCCCGCGATGTTAGTAGGCTTTTCTTGAAAAGCGGTGCAAAGGTAAGGGTATTTTTTGGAATGACCAAAAATTATGGCATCTTTTTTACCTCTTGCGCGCATCTTGTCGCTAAAAGTAGCGGTGTGGATGAGAATTTGATGCTTTTATTTGTCGATTTGTCAATCAAGATGCTAAACTCATCGGGTCGTGATAGAGCACCACTTTCCCTTGTTTGAGGCTTTCTTTCACATCAATGAGACGCTGGTTGCTGCTACCGCGATAGAGGAGGTCGGGATTCTTCAACTTCTCAATAAACGGACCATCGACCAACACGTCGATTTGTTCGAGGAGAGTGCGCTGCTCAGGTTTGCGAAGTAGAGACTCGAATGTGAAACCCGTGAAACACCAAATGGTCTTATGGCTGCGTGCATGGATGGCGCGTGCCAACTCAGTGAATCCTTCGGCTTGATACATCGGGTCGCCTCCACTGAAGGTGACATTGGCAAATGGGTCGGCAAGGATGATGTCCATGATTTCATCGGTCGTCATCTGCTTGCCTTGGTTGAAATCCCATGATTGCTGATTATGGCAACCTGGACATGCATGATGGCAGCCCGCACAATAGATGCTGGTGCGAAAACCTGGTCCATCGACCATGGTATCTTCTATGATGGAAAGAATTCGAAGCATTTAATTAAATGAAGAATTAAGAATGAAGAATGAGGAATGAAGAAAGAGAATTTAAGAATGAGGAATGTGTTTTACTCAGATTGATGAAGTAATATTCATTCTTCATTCTTAATTCTTCATTCTTCATTTACAACTGGTCCTCAGGGAACAAGTTCAGCTGGTTGCCACCATCCACGTGGGTGACACGGTCGTTGAGCTCGGCAAGTTTGCCTGCGTTCCAACGGTCGGTGGTGCCAACGAGATAGCCTGTGATGCGCTGGAGGCGGTCGATGTGATGGCTTCCGCACTTAGGGCATACTGTGAGGTTAGGGTCTGCATTCTCGTAACCGCAATCCATGCAACGGTTGCGGTTGTGGTTCACACTTCCATAGCCCATGTTGTACTGGTCCATCATATCCACGATGTTCATGATGACCTGTGGGTTGTGGGTGGCATCACCGTCGATTTCCACGTAGAAGATATGTCCACCTCGTGCGATTTCGTGGTAAGGAGCTTCCACTTCTGCTTTGTGACGAGCGCTGCACTTGTAATAGACAGGCACGTGGTTGGAATTGGTGTAATAGTTGCGGTCGGTAACACCTGGGATGACACCAAATTCCTGACGGTCCTTCTTGGTGAACTTGCCTGCAAGTCCTTCGGCTGGAGTGGCAAGCACGGAGTAGTTGTGGTGGTAGCGCTCTGAGAATTCGTTTGCTCTTTCGCGCATATATGAGATGATTTTCAGACCGAGTTCCTGAGCCTCTTCCGATTCACCATGATGCTTGCCGATGAGAGCCACGAGGCATTCTGCCAATCCGATGAAGCCGATGCCGA
>OMTC01000274.1 GCA_900313845.1 uncultured Prevotellaceae bacterium | reverse complement strand
CCTTAAGGATAGTTGCAAGCATATACAAACCTTTCTCTGTAAAAGCCTTTGGTTTTGCACGTCTTGCATGGTCATTTGAAATCAAAAATTTTGATTTTAACTCTGTAAGATCTTTATTGTCAACCTCAAAAACATAACCATCGGGGAATTTTTTAGGATTGTTCTTCACCGCTTGATTGATTTCTCTTGTTTCAACCTCGTACAATTCGGCTACAGCAAAGTCAAGGATTACATCTTGATCTTTCAACCGTACTATCTTGTCGCTAACAGTTTCAAATTTGATGGTTTCGTTCATATAGTTCAAAAATTTTGAAAATTCCTATCCTCCTAACGTCAGTGAGCTTAGCATTGTTTTTCAGAAGTCAACAAATTTTCACAAATTTGCTCAAATTTCACAGTATGCTTCGGTTTTGCCGAAGCCCTTTTTCTTTTAGAATAGCCTCAGCTGTCCAGTCAGTTCATCACGGATTTCATCGTCCGACTTTTCTCTTGGAGTGTCGTCTGCATCATCTCCACCGGCACCGCCATCGCCACCGCCATCTCCACCGTCATCATCATCATCGTCGTCGTTGTCATCCTCAGGTTCAGGGAATCGAGTTGGCTCCAACTCAATCACCTCAGCAAGTGCAAAAGTGGTCAGTCGTTTACCCTTCGCCTTGAAACCCTTCACAGCGATAAATTCTTCTGCATCAATTTCAAGAGGACCACGGAACGTATCAGGCTCTGCAAAGTGCAGTTCCAAACGAGGATAAGGCGTATCGGTCAGCAAAATCAATTCCGACTTTGGATTCTCGCCCAACAAACTCTGGCGTTTGTTCGACTCGTCGAGTTGGAAACGCTTGATATACGGCAGATTGTCGTTGTCGGCATCATAGAGCACAGCCGTCCACACCTTGCGGGAATCATATTTCTCGATGAGCAGGATATTCTGCTCGTAGTGGTTATTGAGGTCGAAATTCGTGAAATAGAATTCACCCGTCTTCAGAATCACAAGAATCTTTTCTTCGTTCTGGAACTCACCCAGGAACTGCCCGTGCTCATCGTAATTGATGCGTTGCACGTCTGGATCGTACCACACCTTTCGTCCTCCCAAAGTGGAAGCGCCATGCGACTTCAACTGGATACGATACACATCATTCTTCGTCAACAGGTTGCCACGCGAAGCACGTCCCTTGATGGCAATCTCACTGAAATCCTTCTCAAAGGTCAATCTCCGCACCTTGTCGTTTGGCTTCAGCGTCACCTTGATGAGCTCTGCCTCACCATTGGAATTGGCAGTGAAATAACTGATGCGCGACTTCGGCGTTCCCATCGTCACATCGTACTCCCTATCGCGCGTCATGGAAGTCACGTTGAAGCGCTTGATGTAGCTCACACCCGTGTCGCCATCCTTGTAGCAGACATTATATATCGTGCGCTTGTCGTTCTTCTTGAACACATCCAGATAGATGATTTCCGCCTTGCGATGGTCGCGCTTGCAGCGTTCGGTCTCACCCACAAACACTTTCTCTGCAACCTTGATAATCTTGTAAGTGCCGTCGCGGTAGAAAATGATGATGTCGTCAATGTCCGAACAGTTCGTCACAAACTCATCCTTCTTCAATCCAGTTCCGATGAATCCCTCGGCACGATTGATATAGAGTTTCTGATTCGCCTCTGCCACCTTCGCTGCCTCAATCGTATCGAACGAACGGATTTCAGTGAGACGAGGATGGTCGGCTCCATATTTCTTCTTCAAGTAGCGGAACCACTCTGCTGTCACCTCCACGAGGTTTGCCAAACGACGCTCTATCTCCTCAATCTCGTCCTTCAAGCGTGCAATGAAGTCATCAGCCTTGTCCTTGTTGAACTTCAGGATGCGTGCCATCTTGATTTCCATGAGTCGGAGAATATCGTCCTTCGTCACCTCACGGATGAACATAGGATAGAACGGAGTCAGTCGCTCGTCGATGTATTCGCAAGCAGCATCCATCGTCTTGGCATTCTCAAATTCCTTTGCCTTGTAGATGCGCTCCTCGATGAAGATTTTCTCCAGCGAAGCAAAGTGCAACTGTTCCAACAATTCCCCTCGGCGGATTTCGAGCTCGAGCTTAATCAGACTCTTCGTGTTATCCACCGAGCGCTTCAGCACATCGCTCACCGTGAGGAACTGCGGCTTCTTCTCGTCAATCACACAACAGTTTGGCGACAAGTTGATTTCGCAATCCGTAAACGCATAAAGTGCATCGATGGTCTTGTCCGACGACACGCCTGGCATCAGGTGTATCAGGATTTCCACACCAGCAGCCGTCAGGTCCTCCACCTTGCGCACTTTGATTTTTCCCTTCTCGGCAGCCTTCAGGATGGAGTCGATGAACGGACTCGGATGCTGTGGCGAACCCGTCGTCTTGCTGAATGGTATCTCCGTGATGGCAAGTGTTTTGTTGTCGCGCTTCTCAATCTTTGCACGCACACGCACCACACCTCCGCGCTGACCGTCGTTGTACTTGCTCACGTCGATACTTCCGCCCGTTGGGAAGTCGGGATAGAGCTGGAACGGTTCGTCGTAGAGGTAGTTCACCGCTGCGTCACAGATTTCATTGAAATTATGAGGAAGAATCTTGCACGAAAGACCTACGGCAATACCCTCCGCTCCCTGTGCCAACAGCAATGGGAACTTCACAGGCAAGGCGATAGGTTCCTTGTTGCGCCCGTCATAGCTGAGTTTCCATTCCGTCGTCTTCGGATTGAAAACCACGTCGAGCGCGAATTTCGAAAGACGAGCCTCAATGTATCGACCTGCAGCGGCATCATCACCCGTCAGGATATTGCCCCAGTTACCCTGGCAGTCAATCAGCAGTTCCTTCTGGCCCAACTGCACCAAGGCATCCTTGATACTGGCATCGCCATGTGGATGATACTGCATCGTACTACCCACAATGTTCGCAACCTTGTTGAAGCGTCCATCATCCATCTGCTTCATGGCATGGAGGATGCGTCGCTGCACAGGCTTGAAACCATCCATGATGTGAGGCACAGCACGTTCCAGAATCACGTAGGAAGCATAGTCCAGAAACCAGTTCTGATACATGCCACTCAAGTGGTGCGTAATGCCATCCTTATTTCTTGTTGGGTCATAGTCCGACTTAGGCGGCATCTTACCTCCGCCCTCCGCTGCATCTGGCGTACCAACGCCAACGTCTTCGATATCGTCTTCCTTCATTGGTTATCGTTTTCTTTCTTTTGCCGACAAAGATACTATTTTTTTTTGAAAAACACCCGCTTTCACCCCATCAATTTCGCAATTAGATTCTTTTCAAGTTTCAAGGCACTTCGTGCTGGTTTCAGGTTTCAAGAATCCTTTTAAATCCTTCAAATCCTTGATTCTACTCCCCTCGCCCTTTGGAGAGGGGCTGGGGGTGAGGCTTTTTT
>OMTC01000273.1 GCA_900313845.1 uncultured Prevotellaceae bacterium | reverse complement strand
ACCCGAGGTGGCACAATTCATCAAGAGCATGAGGCAATACATGAACTCCCACCAGTTTAATCCTGACTGTCAACTCTCTTTTGCCAATCTGAAACGCCTGCTCACCGAGCGCACTGAAGAGACGAAAGTGAATGAGCTTCGCAATATCTCCTTTGAGTGATGCGAATCCATGTTGCCCTTGTATGCATCTGAACAGATGGCATCCCATGAAAATCGTACACCTTTTTTGAGCAAAAAATGGTGTACGATTTTTATATTTTGTGAACGTTTTTGTCAGTTCGTAGCCTTTGTAAGCACTAATTTTGCAAAAAGAATCTCATCACGTCAATCGCATAAGTCTCTAAAGAATGATAATTACTAAAAATATCCAACCAATGATGAAACCAATGACGAAACAAAGTTTAACAGCCATCGTTTTGCTTGTGATGCTTGCATTTGCATCCTCCACGACAGTTTCTGCTCAGCGTTTGCAGCAGAAGATGGGGCGTGGCGTAGTGGCTGTGAAGAATGGTTCCAATGCCACGATTACTTGGCGCAGATTCGCGCAGGAACCCGAAGATGCAAAGTACAACGTGTATGTGAATGGAACGAAACTGAATAGTTCGCCCCTTTCCAACACGAACTATGCCACTCAATCCTCTCTTCTGCCAGCGGGTGCCAAGGTGACAGTGACGCTCGTGAAGAACGGAGTGGAACAGGAACAGAGTGGGGCATACGTAGTGAAAAACTATGACCTCAGGAACATCTTTGTTGACATCCATTTCGAGCGTGGTGGTAGTCCTCTCCAGTCGTCGAACTTCGACACCAGCTATGTGTGGCCGGTGGATTTGGATGGCGATGGTGAAATGGACTATGTGGTGAATCGTATCAACAATACCAACCGCATGGATTGCTATGTGGAGGGATATTTGAGCAGTGGGGAGCATTTGTGGACCGTGAAATTAGGTCCCAACGAGTTGAGCTGCTCAGGACAGGACGATCAGATTTGTGCTTACGACATAGACTGCGACGGGAAGGGTGAACTGATTGTTCAGACCAGCGATGGCACTCAGTTCTGGGACCCCGACAAGAAAACGTTTGGTCTTTTTGTGAATGGCAACACGACGGGTGACACGGATGGCGATGGAATCATCGATTACGAAAAGCAGTCGGTGAAGAATGCACCAAGATACATGACGGTGGTGGATGGCATGACGGGACGCGAGAAGGCTTCTGTGGAACAGACTTACACCTCGGACTATACGAGAACGAATCGTGCGTCGCTGATGGGCGATGAATACAATAAGCACGTGGGGCACGTGGGCATTTTCTACCACGACGGTGTGCATCCTGCCATCGTGATGGAGTGGCATACGCGTGACGCCAATGGTGGACATCATTATCACAATAGCGCATGGGCTTACGACTACGTGAATGGCGAGGCGACCAACTGGCATCAGCTTTTCTGCAAGACCCCTGGAGGTCCTGCTTTCCACCAAATCCGTATTGGCGATACGGACCAGGACGGAAAGGACGAAATGATTGTGGGTGGCTACACGATGGACCACGACGGCAACACCTTGTTTAATACGGGCATAGCGCATGGCGACCGTTTCCGCACTTCCGACATCGACCCTGAGCGTCCTGGTTTGGAAACCTTCTCCATCCAGCAATATGCGGGTGACATGTTGGGACAAATTCTCTATGATGCTCGCACGGGAGAACCCATCAAGAAGTGGTATCTCTCTGCCACGGGTGATGTGGGTCGCGGAGAGTGCATGGACATTGATGCTAACCACAAAGGATGGGAAATGTGGAGCACGATGGGCGGTGTGTATGATGCGCAGGGAAACCTGATTGAAGGCATTTCTGCACCATTCCCAACGGAAGGTATCTGGTGGGACCAGGAGTTGGACCGAGAAATTGTGCAAACGTCAGACAGCCACTACAATGTGTATATCCAAGACTTCTTTAAGGGTATCGTTATCTCACGGTTTATGCCAAGCGTGCTGCTTTCTGGGGCGACATCATCGGTGACTGGCGCGAGGAATTGATTCTGCGCCACGTGGAAGGAGGCGTGTGCGTGGGTATCACGGGCTTCACGACCGATTACACAACTGCGGTGAACAATATTTACTGCCTGATGGAAGACCCTCACTATCGCTTGGACTGCACGACGAAAGGATATTACCAAAGTCCGAACACAGGTTTCTACTTGGGTTACGACATGCCACGTCCGCAGTTGCCTCCTTGCATGGTGACGGACCTCATTGCCAATGCTGATGGCACATTTACCGACTATCGGAGAAGTGGCAATCAAACATATTCCGACGACAAGTCTTTGCTTCTCGACTTAACATTCGGTTCTGCTGAGTTTCCACTTAATCAGGAAATCAAACCATCGGTGCTCTATGCCATGCCAGTGCGCGACCAAGTCATCACGATGGGTAATCAGAATGCACTCTCGGAAGGCACAGCAACGGGCAGCATCGGAGGAACAGGCGACGTGTGGAAGGGACAAGTGGGAACGCTCGAAGTGAATGGCGACATCACCACATCGGGCACTACCTATATCACGGAGGGAACGCTCGGCGTGAATGGTAAGATTACAGGACCCGTGGAGCTGCGTGCAAGAGGAACGCTAACAGGATGTGTGGATGTGAACGACATCCGTTTCGAAGGGGCGTTGAACTACGAGGGCTGTCGTTTGCAGCCTGGACTTCCTTATTTGCCAACTGGCATGAGAACGAAAGTAATCGGTGTGATGACTTTCAATAAAGGTCTGAAGATAGACCATCGCGTGTTTATGAACATGAAGATTTCCAGCAAGTATGCCGACCGCACTGACATTGCTGACGAGGAACTCCGTGCCGACTTGATTACAGTGAATGGAGATTTGGAAGTGACGGCTCCTGCCATCTTTGATATTGATGCATGGGAAAAGGATGTGAAGGCTGGTAGATATACCTTGATTTCTTACTCGGGTGAGTTCAAGGGTTCGCTCGATAACTTCTCAGTCATGGGACTCACAGGCATTTCCTACAGCATCGTTGATGAAAACAAGAGCATCCAACTCGTTATCAATGCGCAGCGCGAACCTGCTACAGAGGTAGTGTGGACGGGTGCTGAGAGCAATGTGTGGGATTATCAGACCGAGAATTTCCAATTGGGAACGAATGCAACCGAATTCGTGGCTAAGGATGCGGTGGTTGTGAACGATGATGCTGTGAAAACCACGATTCAGGTGGACGATGTGATGCCTGTGGCAAGTGTTACTTTTGAGAATGACACAAAGACCATCACTGTGCAAGGCAATGGAGGCTTCTCGAATGGCGACCTTGTGAAGAACGGAAAGGGTAGGGTGAATATGAATCTCACCCATAGCAACTACACAGGAAAAACCATTATCAACGATGGTATTCTGGCTGTGAAGGAATTGGCAGATGCAGGTGTGGAAAGCAGTATAGGTGCTGCTTCGGTAGCCGCTGCCAACTTCCAGATAGGAAAGGGTACGCTTTATGTGGATAATTCAAATACGGCAACCAACCGCGGAGTGATGCTCACGGACACTGCCACCATCATGATTCCATCGGGTACAACAGCCTTGAAGGGAAAGGTGGAAGGAAAGGGACGCATGGTGAAGAAAGGTGCGGGACAGCTGAACATCACGTACGGCGGTGCCAACACATGGAGTGGAGGAACGGAGCTTGCTGCTGGAACACTTGCCATGGGTGCGTGGAACACCACTTTTGGTACTGCCACTTCTGCCATTGACGTCACGGGAAACAGTAGAATCGTGATTTTTAACAACAATTCCACGTCCGCTGTGCCATCGCTGAAAAATGTCATCAGCATAGCCAAGGGAAAGACGCTCACCATGGATGGTGGACAACGCTGCAAGGTGCAGGGCACACTGAAAGGCGAGGGAACGCTGAAGATTTCCTTCCCATACGTTCGTGGCGACTTCGAAAGCAACACTTCTGCCTTTGAGGGCACGCTTGAAGTGACTTCTGGTCAGTTCCGCATCACCACTGCACTCGACCTTTCGAAAGCCATCTTCAAACTCGATGCTGGCGTGTATGCAGCAAGCTTGAGCAGTCAGGGAGGTAGCGAAACCAGTCGCACCATCAAGATTGGTAGCTTGGAAAGCACGGCAACGGACTGCAGTTTTGGCACAGGTGTTTGGAATGTGGGCTATCGTGGTGAAAACTCCACTTTTGCAGGTGCTTTCAATTCGAGTGCTACGCTGAATAAATATGGTGAAGGAGCGCTGACCTTGACGGGTGCAAGTGCTGCCAACATGAATGTGAACGAGGGTGTGCTGGAGGTGGAAAACACTTCTAAAGAAACGACAACGGGATTGATCACCGTGAACGATGGAGGTACGTTGTCGGGTCGTGGTACAACTGCTTCGGTCCTCGTGAAGAAAGGTGGAAAGCTTGCCGCAGGTAAGAGTGCGGTGATGACCAGTACTATGACTATCAGTAATAGTCTGACCGTGAACGATGGCGGCTATGTAAGAGTTCGTGGTCGTGGCACATCAAGCGTCGATGCATACAAAGTGGCTGGCAATGTGCGGTTGACCAATCCTATTTTCAAGATGGAACGTCTGAGTGGTGATTGGGAAGCTGATGCTGAACTGAAAGTCTTCACGGGTGATGGAAAAATTACAGTGACAGGAACACCTCGTTTCGAGCCATCCGTTCCTATGGCTGGCTATATGTGGGACACTTCCGCTTTGGAAAGCGAAGGTATCATCCGTGTAGTGGCTGACCCTGTAGGCATCCGTGGTGTCTATGCTGACGAGCAAGAGGAGGTGACCTATGATTTGTCAGGACGACGCATCACCACCGACCATGGACACGCCGTGCGCATCATCAATGGCAAAAAGGTGTTTAAATAAAGAATGATGAATGAAGAATGAAGAGTGAAACATGAAAATGGTCGCTTCGCTCCGAACTTAGAGCTCGTCGTAGCCAATATATTATACTCTTATCAGTAGTGTAATAATCATTCTTCATTCTACATTCTTCATTCTTCATTTTCTAAAGCTTTTTCCCAACTCTTCTCGTAAAAGTGTTCGTTTGTTCTGAACTTTTCGTTTGGATCAACTGAAAATGCGAGGGCTCGTTATAATTATAGCGAGCCTTCGCTAGCGTTCCGCCGAGCCCTCGTTAAAACGACAACGAGCCCTCGGCAACTAGTTGAATCCAAAGGAGCGGTTCAGATAAGTGGCTAAAAAAGATATGCCTTTCCGAACGAGAAGTTCAGGAAAGGCATTCTTGATGGTTGACCTGGATGATAGAGACGAAAGGAATCATTGCATTGTTGTGAGAAAAATGAACCCCGCTGTCCGTAAGAGGACAACGGGGTTAAGTAATGCTAATCTGTTATTTGG